>NZ_JAVCVL010000006.1:0-51778 GCF_032917815.1 Clavibacter sp. MX14-G9D
CCCGGCGTCCGGCGGGCCAGCCTCGCTCGCCGCGCCCGTCGCGCTCGGCGGACCGGTCGGGACCGGCGGACCCGGCGCGCCCGTCGCGGATCCCGTTACCGGCGACGCGGACCGACCGCACGTGGTCGCCCTCGCCGCCGACGAGGTCGCCGCGACCGCCTCCTTCTGGACGCCCGAAAGGATCGACGCAGCGGACCGCGCGACCGCGGAGACCACGACGGGGCCGGCCTCCTCCCTCGCCGCCGCCCCGGTCCGCCAGGCCGCTCGCGTCGCCCCGGTCCCCCACGTCGGCCGCATGTACATGGTCAACGCGGACGACACCTACCAGACGTGCTCGGCCAACGCCGTGGTGTCGGCGAACGGCGTCACGGTCGCGACGGCGGCGCACTGCATCGACGACTTCGGCGCCTTCCACGCGCACATCGCCTTCGTCCCCGCCTACGAGGACGGGCGTGCGCCGTTCGGCACGTGGCCGCTCGCCGCGTACGCGCTGCCCGCGGGATGGACCGGCGCCCACTCCCCGGCGTCGGACACCGCGTTCTTCACGGTCTCCAGCCCGACCGGGCGCACGCTGGCCGCGACGGTCGGGGAGTCCCCGGTGCGGTTCGGTGCGGGGCGCGACCTCGCGACGACGGTCTACGGGTACCCGGGGCTGCCCCCGTACGACGGCCGGCATCCCCTGCTCTGCCGCGGCACCGCGTCGTCGGATGACGCTCCGGCCGGACAGGGCGTCGCGTGCTCGATGAACGAGGGCGCGTCGGGCGGGCCGTGGTTCGCGGGCGACGACGCGGACGCCCCGCAGTACAGCGTCAGCACCAACCGCTCGCTCGGATCGACCCGGCTCTTCTCCCCCGCCTGGGGTCCGGTGATCCAGGCGGCGTACCGCGCCGTCGAGGCGCGCTGACCGCGGCCCTCAGATGTCGACCATCCCGCCGTCCGCACGGCGGACCCGCAGCACGTAGCCGGCTGCTGCGCCGGCACCGGCGCCGTCGCCGTCCGTCGCGCCCGTGTCGCTCGCACCGCGCGCTACGCCCACTGTGCCCGCGCCGAGGGCGGCCAGCGATCCCGGGGGCAGGCCCAGGGCGTCGCGTGCCGCCGAGGTCGCCGCGGCGTCCTCGGCCCGCTGCGTGAAGGAGACCAGCTCGACGGCGGGGCCGATCGTGGAGCCCGGGTTCGGCGTGGATCCCCAGTCGATGAGGAAGGGCACGTCCGGCCGGTCGCCCCGCGGATGCGTGAGGCGCCACCGGAGGAGCGTGCCGTCGGGCGTGCGGCGGGACAGGTCGGCCACGGGCCCCGGGTCCTCCCCGCGGGCCCGGGCGTCGGCGGCGACCCGCTCGATCCCGTCCGGGTGGATGGCGTAGGTGACCACCCGCGGCGCGGTCAGCCGGTCGATGCCGAAGCGGGTCGGCTCCACGCCGGCGTCCCGCGCCGGATCCGGGCCGATGAGCTCCAGGTAGCGCGGGCCGCGCGCGCCGTCGACGGTGAACGCGACGAGGGCGTTGGCGGTCCCCGTCGGGTGCACGCCGCCCGGCTCCGCCGCGACGCCGGTGAGGTCGTGGAACCAGGCGACGAGCGCCGCGAGGTCCGGACCCGCGATGACGACGTGGTCGAGGAGCGCCGGGACCGCGGCGGACGCGGCGGCGGACGCCTCGCTCATGCGCCCGCGCCCCGACGCGTCGCGGGCACCTCGGGCTCGCCGAGGGACAGCATCAGCCGGTTCGCCCAGTTGAAGAACGCGGCGCCGTTCACGACGTCGACCACCGCCGCGTCGTCGAGGCCGGCGGAGCGGAGGCGGGCGACGTCCGCGGGGCCGAAGCCGAGCGGCGTGGCGGCGAGCGCGACGGATGCGGCGACGACGGCGTCCCACCGCTCGTCGCCGAGCGCCGCGTCGGTGCCCTCGTCGAGGAGGCGCTGCACGTCGTCCCCGCGGCCCGAGAAGCGGGTCGCGGCGGCCGCGTGGACGGAGGCGCAGAACACGCAGCCGTTGGCGCGCGAGGTGGCGGCGGCCGCGAGCTCGCGCTCGGCCCGGCCGATGCCGCCGTCGGGGTTGTGGAAGATGTCGAGGTCGGTGAGCGTGCGGGCCTCGAGCGCAGCCGGATCCCGCGCGAGCAGCCGGAAGTACGGCATGCGGGCGCGCGCGGGCTCGATGAGGGCGGCGCGCTGCGCGTCGTCGAGGGCGTCCTCGGCGACGGGCTCCAGCCACGGCACCCAGCCGAGGCCCTGCTGGGTGAACGCGTCGGGACGGGCGAGGTCGACGGGGTCGGTGACGGGATCGACGGCGGGTTCGACGGCGGTCATCGGGTGGCTCCTTCCGGGGCGGGTGCGGATGCGGATCCGTCGGCGGACCCGTCGGCGGGCGTCGCGGCGAGCACCGTCAGCCCCCATGCGACGCGCAGCTGGAAGGAGAGGAACGCGACCAGCTGGGAGAGGCTCACGATCTCGTCCGGGGTCCAGCCGGCGGCGCCGAGCGCGCGGAGGGCCGCGGGGCTCGACTCGCGGGGGCGGATCACGAGCAGGTGCGCGTGGGCGAGCGCGGCGGCGAGGCGGACGCCGAGGGCATCGCGCGTGGCGGCGTCGGGCTGCCACGGATCCGCGGGCACGCTCTCGTCGGCGAGGCCCGGCTCCCGGTAGGCGCCGGTCGGGCCGGCGGTCGCGGAGTTGCGGGCGGCCCGGGCGACGACGGGCGCGAGGTCCGGGTCCGCGTCGCCGAGCAGGTCGGCGTAGAACGCGGCGGCCCGCGCGGATCCGTGCAGCCCGGCCACGAAGGCGGCCACGGCGTACCGCTCGGCGTAGCCGAACGCGCCGGGGTCCGCGGGCTCCAGCAGCGCCGCGAAGCTCCGCTGCGCGTTGGCGCGGGCGTCGGGGCGCAGGTCGCGCACGCGGCTCAGCGGGTGGTCGGGCGTGATGCCTGCCAGCAGGTCGATCACGTCGGCGCGAGGCGCGTCGGCGGCGTGGGCGGTGTCGGATCCGGTCATGAGGCTCCTCCTCGTGCGGGGGTCGGGGTGCGGTCGGTCGGGGTGCGGTCGGTCGGGGTGCGGTCGGTCTGGGTGCGGTCGGCCGGGATGCGCTCGGCGCCGCCGAGGTGCGCGTTCCGGAGGCCGTCGGCGGCGGCGGATCCGGTGGCGAGCCCGAGGCGCGGGGCGACCCCGGTGGCGAGCAGCTCGAGGCTCCGCAGGGTCAGCGCGTGGGTGGCGGGGATGGAGTGCACCTGGAACGAGACGTCGGTCGCCGCGTCGAGGGTGCGGTCGGCGGCGAGGCCGTCGGCGACCTCGTCGACCGTGCCGAGGTGCGTGTCGGTCACGCGGAGCACCGCGTCGAGGTCGAGGGCGTCGGCCGCGTCGCCCACGATCGTGCGGGCGAAGCGGCGCAGGGCGGGCTCCGCGAGGGCGCGGGCGGCGGCGAGGTCGCCCGGATCCACGACGAGCGCCGTCCGCGACGCGAGCACCCGCTCGGGCGCCCCCGCGGGCAGGGCCTCCCGGTACGCGTCGACGATGGGCAGCTGCAGCTCGTGCAGCGGCGCGTCGGGCGCGGTGCCGGGGCGCGGCTGCGTGCGGGAGAGCATGAGGCCGTCGCCGCGGGATCCGATGCGCGCCCCGCCCGCGACCGAGAACGTGCCCTGCCAGATGCGGGCCGAAAGCGTCGGCGCGGGCGGGTAGATGCGGGAGCCCGTGCCGCGCACGCCGCGGCCGTCGAGCGCGTCGAGCAGCACCTGGAGGTGGTCCTGGAAGAGCGCGTGCCGCTCCCCGGGGTCGCGTCCGAACGCGGGGAACGACGCGGGCGTGCCGCCGCTCGCGAGGCCGAGCTGCACGCGTCCGCCGCTCAAGAGGTCGAGCACCGCGGCGTCCTCGGCGGCCCGCAGCGGATCCTCGATCGGCAGCGTGAGCACGGCCGTGCCGAGGCCGATGCGCGAGGTGCGCGCAGCGGCCGCCGCGAGGAACACGAACGGGGACGGCAGCCCTCCGCCCTCCTCGCCGAAGTGGTGCTGCGCGAGCCAGACGGAGGCGAAGCCGTGGCGCTCGGCGTGCTGGATCTGCTCCAGCGCGGCCTCGTAGCGCTCCGCCGGCGTGCCCGCGTCGAGCACGCGGCCGAAGAAGCCGAGCCGGGCGCCGGTCATGCGCGGGCCCCCTCGTCCTCGTGGGTGGCACGGGCGGTGCCGGACAGGCCCGGGAGAGCCGTCCCCGCGGTGCCGGGCTCGGTCGCACCGCCGCCGGGGATCGCCCGGATCAGCTCCCGCGTGTACTCGTGCTGCGGGTCGTGGAACACGTCGTCCACCCGTCCTCCCTCGACCTGCCGGCCGCGCCGGAGCACGGAGACCGTGTCGGCGATCTGCCGCACGACCGCGAGGTCGTGCGAGATGAACACGTACGTGAGCCCGAGCTCGGACTGCAGGCGCGCGAGCAGTCGCAGCACCTGCGCCTGCACGGTCACGTCGAGCGCCGAGACGGCCTCGTCCAGCACCACCAGCTCGGGCCGGAGGATGAGCGCCCGGGCGATGGCGACGCGCTGGCGCTGGCCGCCGGACAGCTCCCGCGGGTGCCGGTCGGCGGTCTCGGGTGGCAGGTCGACGAGCCGCAGGTGCTCGGCGACGGCCTCCCGGCGCGATGCGGCGTCGCCGCCGTCGCGGAAGTTGAGCAGCGGCTCGCGGACGATCTGCGCGACGGTCTGCCGCGGATCCAGCGACCCGAATGGGTTCTGGTGCACGAGCTGCGCGGTGCGCCGGGACTCCCGCAGCGCGCGCCCGCGGAGCGCGGTGACGTCGACGCCACCGATCCGCACGGTGCCCGCGGTCGGCCGGTCGAAGCCCGCGATGGCGCGGCCGGTGGTGGTCTTGCCGGAGCCCGACTCCCCCACGATCGCGTGCGTCGTGCCCCGCGGCACCGCGAAGGAGACGTCGTCGACGGCGACGAGCGGGGAGGATCCGCGGCGGCGGAACTCCCGCCGGAGCCCCGCGACCTCGACGAGCGGCGGCGCCGACGCGTCGACGACGGCGGGCCGCCGCTCCACCACCTGGCGGAACGACGGCGCGTCCGCGAGGAGCGCCCGCGTGTACGGCGTGGCGGGCGCGGCGAGCACGCGGGCGGCGGGGCCCTGCTCCTGCACGCGGCCGCGCTGGAGCACGACCACGTCGTCGGCGCGCTCGGCGGCGACCGCGAGGTCGTGCGTGATCATCAGCACGCCCACCCCGGTCTCCGCGCGAAGGCGGTCGAGCAGGTCGAGCACGCGCCGCTGCACGGTCACGTCGAGGGCGCTGGTGGGCTCGTCGGCGATGATCAGCTCGGGCTCCAGCGCGATCGCCGCGGCGATGAGCACCCGCTGGCGCATCCCGCCGGAGAGCTCGTGCGGGTACTGCCGGGCGCGGGTCTCCGGGTCGTCGATGCCGACGCGCTCGAGCAGGTCGAGCACGCGGGCGCGGTTCCGCCGGCGGTCGCGGGAGCCGTGGATGCGCAAGCCCTCGGCGACGCTCTGCCCGATGGTGGCGACGGGGTCGAGCGAGCTGCCCGGATCCTGCGGCACGAGCCCGATGCGGCGCCCGCGGATGCCGCGCAGCCGCGACTCCCCGATGCCCACCAGCTCGGTGCCGCGGAGCGCGACGGAGCCGCCCGCGATCGTCCCGTTCTGCGCGAGCAGCCCGACGACGGCCTGCGCGATGGACGACTTGCCGGATCCGGACTCGCCGACGAGCGCGGTCACGCGGCCCGCGGCGACCTCGAAGGAGACGCCGTCGACGGCGGTGCGCGTGCCCGCCGCCGTGCGGTAGTCGACGCGGAGGCCGCGCACGGCGAGGAGCGGCGACGTGGGTGCCGACGCGGGCGGGGACGTGGGATCGCTCATGCGAGCTGCCCTCCTCGGATGGACTGGCTGATGCGGTTGGTGGCGAGCACGACGGCGACGACCACGGCGCCCGGCAGCACCGTGAGCCACCACGCGGTGGCCACGTAGTCGCGCCCCTCCGCGACGAGGAGGCCCCACTCGGGCGTGGGCGGCGGGGCGCCGTAGCCGAGGAAGCCGAGGGTGGAGATCTGCAGGATCGCGGAGCCGAACTGCAGCGCCGCCAGCGCGATGACGGGCGTGAGGGAGTTGGGCAGCACGTGCCGACGGAGCACCTGCACGAGCGTGCCGCCGGATCCGTACGCCGCCTCCACGTACTCGCTCACCCGCACCCGCACGACCTCCGCGCGGGAGAGCCGCGCGAACACGGCGATGGAGGTGACCCCGACCGCGATCGCGGCGTTCGTGGTGCCGAAGCCCAGGAGGATCACGATGCTCAGCGAGAGCAGCAGCCCGGGGATCGCGAGCAGCACGTCGACGAGCCGCATGAGGGCGTCGTCGACGATGCCGCCGACCGCCCCCGCGACGACGCCGAGCAGCGTCCCGACGACGAGGCCGACGAGCACCGCGACGACCGCGCCCACGACGGACTGCGACGCTCCGAACACGACGCGGGTGTAGAGGTCGCGGCCGGTGGAGTCGGTGCCGAACCAGTGCGCGGCGCTCGGCGCCTGCAGGGACGGCGCGACGGACGCGGTCGGGCTGCCGGAGGCGAAGAGGCCGGGGACGAGCGCCCACAGCAGCATCACGAGCACGACGAGCACGGGGACGACGAGCCCCCACGCGAGGCGGGCCCGGCTGGCGGGACGCGCGCGGGGCGCGTCGAGGGTGGCGAGCGTGGTGGCGCTCATCGCGCACCTCCTCTGCGCAGGCGCGCGTCGAGGACCGGATAGAGGAGGTCGACCACGAGGTTGATGACGACGTAGGCGACGGTGGAGAGCACCACGACGGCGAGCAGCACCGGGCTGTCGCGGCTGGCGACGGCCTGCACGGTGAGCTGGCCGACGCCGGCGCGGCCGAACACGGCCTCGGTGACGACGGCCCCGCCGACGAGCTCGCCGAACAGCAGCCCGGCCATGGTCAGCGTGGGGAGGAGCGCGTTCCGACCGACCCCGTGGAGGAGCAGCCACGGCGTGCCGGCGCCGCGGGAGCGCACGACCTGCACGAACGGCATCGCGGAGACGTCGTCGATGCTGCGGATGAGCACCTGCGCGAGCGGCGCCGCGATCGGCACCGCGATGGTGAGCACCGGGAGGATCAGCGCCTCGCCGGGGCTCGCGCCGATCAGCGGCACGAGCCCCAGGCGGAACGACAGCACCTGGATGAGGATGATCCCCACCCAGAACACCGGCAGCGAGACGAGCAGCGGCGGCAGGTCGCGGAAGATCCGGCGGATCCAGCGGGCGCCGCCGTAGGTCGCGAGGAACGCGATCGGCACGGCCAGCACCACGGCGACGACGAGCCCGAGCACCGCGAGCACGAGCGTCGACGGGATCGCGGTGGCGAGCAGCGTGGACACGGCCGCGCCGCTCTGCACCGAGTACCCGAGCTCTCCCTGGAGGAACGCTCCCGCGGACTCGCCGAGCCGCACGATCAGCGGCCGGTCGGCCCCGTACGACTCGCGGATCGCGGCGAGCTGGTCCGGCGACAGGCCGAGCTCCGGGCTGCCGTACCGGGCGAGCACGGCGTCGCCGGGGAGCGCCGCGAGCAGCACGTAGGCGACGACGTAGGCGAGCACCAGCACGACGACGGCCTGGCCGGCGCGGCGGAGGACGTATCTCATCGTGCTCCCCCTCGCCGTGCCGCCCGCCGCGCCATCGCGCGCGACGGCCGGCGCATCAGCGGTCCAGCCAGACGCCCGCGAAGGTCGGACGCCCGACGGACTCGGTGGCGAAGCCCTGCACGTCGCCGCGGAGGCCGTAGACCTGCGGCTCCTCGAAGAGCGGCAGCACGTAGGCCTGGTCGGCGATGTGCTGCTGCGCCGCGGCGGACGCGGCCTGGCGCCCCTCGGTCGTGGGCTCCGACGCGATGGCCGTGAGCAGCGCGTCGAGCTCCGGGTCGGCGATGCTCCCGTCGGACGGGTCGCGGTTGAGGAGCACGTTCCGGTTGGTCGAGAAGTACTGCGACTTGAGCACGTCGTAGTCGGCGCGGCCGACCATGGAGTGGTACACCTCGAGCGCGTCCGGATCCTGCGAGGCCTTGGTCTGAGCGGCCTGATCGCCCGAGAACAGGTCCACCTTCACGCCGAGCTCCGCGAGCTGCGACTGGATGAGCGTCACGACCTCCTTGGAGCGCGGCTGCGGCAGCGCCTCGTTGACCACGAGCTCCAGGTCCTGCCCGTCCTTCTGGCGGACGCCGTCGGATCCGAGCGTCCAACCGGCCTCGTCGAGGAGCGCGGCGGCCTTGTCGGCGTCGTGCGCGTAGTACGCGGAGGTGTCGACGTAGCCGAGCGCGCTCTCCGCGAGCACGCCGGTGGCGAGCGGGTAGCTGTCGCTGAAGAGGGTGTCGAGGATCGCCTGGCGGTCGACGCCCGCGATGATCGCCTGCCGCACCCGCACGTCCTCGAGCTGCGGCGTGCGGAAGCGGAGGTTGAGGCCGTTGTCGACGCCGTTGGTGGCTGCGGCGACGAGCTGCAGGTCGCCGGTGCGGAACTGCGCCTCGTCGGGCGCCTCGATCTGCCGGGCGATGTCGGCCTGCCCGGCGACGACCGTGCCGGTGCGCACGCTGTCCTCGGCGGCGACGATGAGGTCGACCCCGTCGACGAGCGCGCGGCCCTGGTGCTCGGCCTCGGGCGGCGCCCAGTCGTAGTCCTCGCGGGCCGTGAGGGAGATCTGCGTGCCGACGGCCTCGTCGCCGACCACGAACGGCCCGCTGCCGATGACGGTCGTCGCCTGCCCCGGCCCGAAGCCGTCGTCCGCCTTCGCGAGCGTGGAGTCGGAGACGAGCCCCGAGTTGATGGTCGAGGTGGCCTGCGCGAAGCCGGGCGCGGGCGCCGTGAAGTGGAACTTCACCGTGTCGGCGTCGACGACCTCGCCGCGGTCGTAGTTGTTGATCGCCTCGCTGACGGTGAGGGCGCGCGCGGTGTCGCCCTTGCCGTAGAGGTCGAAGTTGGCGACGACGTTCTCCGCGGTCAGCGGGGTGCCGTCGGAGTAGGTGACGTCGTCGCGGATGTCGAAGGTGTACTCGGTCGCGTCGGCGTTGACCTCGGGCAGGGCGGTGGCGATCCACGGCTGCAGCTCGAGCGTCTCCGGGTCCTGCCAGAGGAGCCGGTCGGTGATGTTGTTCACGACCGCGCCGTTCGGGTAGAAGCCGGCGGCCGGCGGGTACAGCGTCGTCCATGTCTGCGGCTCGAGGTAGGTGAGCGTGCCGCCGGACTTCGGCTCGCCGCTCCCGGCTCCACCCGCCCCTCCCCCGCCCCCGGCCGAGCAGCCGGCCATCAGACCGGTCGCCGCGACGAGGGCGGTGAGGGCGAGGGCGGTGCGCGGTGGACGAGGCATGGTTCTGCTCCTGCGTGTCAGGTGTGCGGGTGGGATGACACGACTCCAACACGCATGGAGGGGTTTCGCAGGTCCGCGGAACACGCGGCGTAACGGGGTGAAACGGGGCGTCATGCGGGGAAGGGATGCGGTGGGGACGCGGTTCGTGCGGCCAGCGGGTGGTCCGGCCGTCTGCCCGACGTTCACCGCGACGCTCCTCGCGGGACGACGCCCGTGTCATCCGGCCACGGGCGCCGTCCGTCAGCCGGCCCTCATTCCCTCCCCCGCGACGACCCGCGGAGGGCATCGGAGATGGATCCGCCGTGCAGCTGCCGATGCGCCTTCACGTCCGCCGCGGAGACTCCGTCCCGAAGGTGGCCGACGCCGCGAGGATCGCCGAGGATCGCGCGGCCCGTGAGGAACGCCCCGGCGAGGGCCGCCAGGAGGAGGAGAGCTCCCATGTTGCGTTGGCCGGTCGCCACCAGCGCCACTCCCACTGCACCGACGGCGAGGATGCCGACCACCCGGACGGTGTTCCCGATCTTCACGAGAAGCACTCCGTCTGGATCGAGGTGATCCCGAGGAGCTCGCCCGCCAAGGCCAGGGCGGCTCCGCCCACGACCTGCAGCTTCTCGTAGGAGAACGACGCGCCCCAGAGGATCTGGACCGCTCTCGAGACGCCGCCCAACTCGTCGATCAGCCTCTTGACCCGGAGGATCTTCGCCGCGGGGATCGCGGTGGAGGCGATGACCATCGCGATGGCCGCAGCGCAGCTTACGAAGCTCACCTGCATGGTCTCCCACCCGCGCTCGGCATCTTCCGCTGAACTTGCGTGCTCGCGGAACCAGGCAGCCGTGCCCGCGTCTCCTGTCCGGAGGACGTCATCCGGGATGGAGTCGAGGAGCTCCAATCCCGCCTGGAGGTCCTTCGCGCGCTCCGCTCGCCGTGGCTGACCTCCTCGACGCGTTCCCGCGCCCGGGGAATCGACTTCGCGACGCGCCCGCCCATCAGCACGGCCATCCGCATCAGCCCGCCGTCGCACGTCGGTCGCCTCTACTTGGACGTCGGAGCCATCTACTTCACCTGCTCCGCGAACGCGATCGCCTCCCCGAACGGCATGACCGTCGCCACCGCCGCGCACTGCACCGAGGGCGACGACGGGCCGGCGACGACGATGCTGTTCGTCCCCGGCTATGAGGACGGCAGGTCACCCTACGGCGAGTGGCCCGTCTCGAGCTTCATCACGGGGCCGGGATAATCGGAGCGCCAGGATCCGCACGGCGACATGGCCTTCCTCCGCGTGCAGAGCCCGACCGGCCGCACGCTGTCCGCGACCTTCGGCGCCCCCCGAGTTCGACCGTCCCCGCCTGTTGGAGACGACCATCGTCGGCTACCCGGCGCTCCCGCCCTACGACGCATCGAAGGCCTTCCTGTGCCGCGGCCAGGCCGAGCCCGATGTCTACGACTACGGGCAGGACGTCGCCTGCAGCATGAACGAAGGCGCATCCGGCGGACCGTGCTTCGACGGATCGGACGCCTCCGCACCCCAGTACAGGGTCTCCACGAACCGGTCGGCCGCCTCCTCCCGCCTCATCGCCCCCGTTTGGAGAGCCGCCATCCGGAGCATCTACGCGGCCATCGCCGCGAGGTGAGCAGTGGCGACGGACGCGTGCCGTCCCCGCTCGGCCTCCGGCCTGAGGCGGCGGAGTTCGTAAAGCAGTTCCTGACGGGCGTCCCATGCAGCGACGTCAGCCTCGGCCACCACGTGCAGCCAGAGTCACTCCCGTCGAGAGAGTCCTCTCACGGCCTCCGAGATGGAACCGCCGTGCCGCTCGCGATGGGCCTTGATGTCGGCCGCGGTGATGTCGTCGGGGAGCGGCCCTATGCTCGAAGGGTCGCCGAGGATCGCCGGTCCCGCCAGGAACGCCGCCGCGAGCGCGGCCACGATCGACAGGATCCCGAGGCCGGTCGCCCCGGAAGCCGAGAACGCGATCCCAGCGATCGCCGCCGCGACGATGCCGATGGCGCGGTCCAGGTTCGACGCAGTCATCACGAGCACTCCTCCTCGGTCGCCGGTCAGGTCGGAGGCCAGTCCCCCGGCTCGTCCCAGGATGCCGAAGAAGCAGGACGGCACTGAAGGGACGATGCGTTCCGCCGGGCTCCGGACTCCTGCCTGACGACGGCCCCGAGGCGCTGAGCTCGTCCTCGGGCGGGCGAGCAGGCGCGAGCCGTGCCGCCCACCGCCGCCTGCCGTGCGGCGGGAGCAACTCGTCCCGGGCGTCCTGATCCCCGGGCCGCGTGCCTAGGGTGTGCGCATGAGCAGTCCCGTCGTCGTCCGCCGCGCGACGGTCGACGACGCCTCGGGCATCGCGCGGGTGCATGTGCAGGCGTGGCGCGAGACGTAGGCGCACCTCGTCGCCGCCGACTACCTCGCCTCCGTCAGCGTGGAGGCGCGCGCGGCACGGTGGACGCGGATCCTCGAGAGCGCCCCCGGCCGGGTGCTCGTCGCCGCCGACGACAGCGTCGTGATGGGCTGGGCGAGCACCGAATCCGGCCGCGACGCCGACGCCCCGCGCCCGCGCGAGCTCGAGGGCATCTACGTGCTCGCGTCCGCCCACGGGACTGGCGTCGGACAGTCCCTCCACGATGCGGCCGTCGGCACCGACCCCGCCGACCTCTGGATGGCCGACGACAACCCCCGCGCGGAGTCCTTCTACCGCCGCAACGGCTTCACCCGCGATGGCGCGACGAAGCAGGTGCAGCGGGGGCCGGTGCTGGTGGATGTGGTGCGGATGGTGCGGTGAGAGGAGGCGCACGCACTTCAGGTTGGCTGATCAGCCAAAAGCGACAACGCGTCCTATCGATATTGAGTGCGTTGAGAAGCAGACAAGGCCCGTCAAAGGGGCACCGTCGGTGAGCTGTCGATCCGCCGACGCGCCCCGGCCCCTCGAAGCCTACGCACCAGCGCCGCTGTCTCCGAAGCCGCCTCCTCCGGCGCCTGGTGCTCCCAGAACCGCAACACCGCCCAGCCGAGATCCTCAAGGAGGCGAGTGACGTCGGCGTCCCGCTCCTTGTTCCGGGCCAACTTGGGCAACCAGTAGGCGGCATTGGCACGGGGATACGTGGCGTGGAGCGGGCAGCCGTGCCAAAAGCACCCGTCGATGAACACCGCGACTCTCTGCTTCGTGAAGACGATGTCCGCACGACTCCTCACGGCCGTGGTCGGACGGAAGTCCACCCTGTACCGAAGACCCTGAGCGTGGAGCAAGCGCCGGACCGCGAGCTCGGGCTTAGTGTCTCGCCGCTTGTTGCCGAGCATCGAGCGACGCGAGCCCGCAGACGAAGCCCACGAGCGGGCTGTCGCCGCAGCCTCGTCGCCCGTCTCCATCTCCATCTCCATCTCCTCATTATCGATCCCGGTTCCGGCCCCGTCGTCAGTAGGCGTCAGGCTGGGCCATGCCAGTTTCGGCGTACCGGTCAAGCAGCTGGATCAGCCTGCTCGCCTGGCGCTAAATCAGCATGGACTCCTGCGTCGAGATTTGTGTCTCGACCCCCCAGCTAGGCGGGGCGCATGAGTCCGGCCTTCGTGCCGTCCGTAAGGACGGCGAGCAAGATGGCCGACTGCACCTTCACACCCCTGCTGATGGCCTCGAAGCTGGTGTCGATCTGCCGCTCGCGTCAAGGGTCCCGTGCATCAGCAACGGGCTGAGCCGACGCAGGACCGAATCTGCGTACCGCAACGCGAAGTGAGTTCGGGCGTCGAGCCGAGAGGACTGCCGGACCGGGAGCACACCGCCGAGCGCGAGGGCGTCGCCTTACGTCAGCCGCGGCTCGAGGTACGCGAGCCGACGACGTAAGTGTTTCGGTGCGCGAGTCATCGCGAGCAGAAGCCGCGCCCCGCCCCGAGGATGTGGTTCTCCGCGATGTGGGTCGTCTACTTCTACACCGCCAGCTCGATCGCGTCCGTCGTGTATCAGCGTGGCAAAGCCGAACCTGTACCGGCTTTCGATGCGCGAGTACCGCCCGCAGTAATGCTCGTCGAGCAACGGCAGGATGTCGTGGTCGAAAATCCGGGCGAGCCCGGCTTCCGTCCGAGCCGAGGGCACCAGCGGGTACGCCGGACCGAGCTGGAAGTCGCGGTCGACGTCGTCGATGCGGTGGTTCACAAGGTGCAGCAACACCCCGAAGCCAACCTCGTGGTCGTTCGCCGTCGACCGGCGATCGAGGAGCCCGCGCACGGGTTCTTCCGCCGCGTGCAGCTCGACGAACGAGACATGACGCCCGATGGTCGAGTCCATCAGCGAGATAGAGCGATCGACGGTCTTCGTGGTGCCGATCACGAGGGGGTTCGACGCAAGATGACACTCCTCTTCCGGGGAGCGCTGTAGCGACACCTTCGTGTCGCGGTACTCGAGCAGCAGGTAGGGCCTTCGCAGTGTGGCGGTCACCGGCGGCGTGGCCTCCACCCAATGCGGCGTCCCAGCCGAAGAGCGCCTACCCGTCGCATGCCGATCACGATCATCACAACGGCGAACCCGCACCGCGTTCGCGCATACGGCGCCGATACTTTGTAAGCTGATCACTACCCGAGTCCTGTCATCACTGCAGTGGGCTTACGTGAAAACAAGCAAGGTTCCGACCCAATTGTTGACGTCCGTGTAGCTGTGGCTCCGTTTCTCGGTGGAAGAGTTGAAGGGGTACGGTCTTAAACATGCAGTCAAAGGTGACGATGGAACGTGGGTCATGGGAGCCGGACGCCTCACTCGTGCGGGAAGTTGAGGATCAGTTCAGTCGGACTATCGAGTCCTACCGGATCCATCCGAACCTGATCTCCGAGCACGCCAATCACGAAGAGTCGATCCGTACCGGGGGGTACGCGAACCGGACCTTGCTCGAATTGATTCAGAACGCCGCCGACGCCCTGGCGGGTGCCGACGATACCGGGGCGGAAAACACAGGACGCGTTGAAATCATCCTGGACACGGCCAACAGCGTGCTCTACTGTGCGAACGCAGGACGCCCATTCTCTATGAGCGGCCTGACAGCTGTCACCATGGCCTACCTGAGCGAGAAGCGCGGCGACGAGATCGGGCGTTTCGGCCTCGGATTCAAGTCGGTGCTTGCGGTGTCGCAGGCACCTCAGGTATTAAGCCGCTCTATCTCGTTCGAGTTCAACTCGACGAAAGCTCGAACCGAGATGGCAAAGATAACGACCGCTAAGCGGTATCCCGTGCTCCGAACCGCCACAGTTCTCGATGCCGAGACCGAGCTGCAGCGAGATCCCGTACTCGCGGAACTAGCGACGTGGGCTACGACAATTGTCAAGCTCCCCGCGGCGACAAATCTCAAGCGCTTGCGCGAAGAAATCCAGGGGTTCACGTCCGAGTTCCTGCTGTTCGTCGATGCCGTCCGGAAAGTTCGGCTGCGTGTGATCGGAGACGACCCGTTCGAGACAAGTCACGTTTCCCGAGATCTGGGAAACAATAGGTTTAGGATCGATCGCCCCGACGGCACTGGTGACGAGTGGCTCGTCCAAAGCAAAATGCACGAGCCATCGCCAGAAGCACGACGCGAAGTTGGCGAGGCGGTTTCACGCAAGGAGGTCAAGGTCACGGTCGCCGTGCCGGCCCAACGCAGCAGACTTAGCTCCGGGCAGTTCTGGTCGTATTTTCCACTCCAGGACAAGACTTCAGTAGGAGCACTTCTCAATGCGCCGTGGAGCGTCAACGATGACCGCACGAATTTGCTCGAGAACCGATATAACCTAGGGATAATCAAGACCCTCGCGGGGCTCTTCGTACCGCTGCTCACGAGGTTGCGCTCGACCGATGATCCCGCAGGACATTTGGACTATCTGCCAGCGCGCGAACGCGACCAGGAGAGTCGTGGATTCGCCGGTGACGCCTTGCGGACACAAATTCTCAGTTTGGCTGGCGCGGGCCAATATATTCCCGATAAGGCTGGAGACCTTCGAAACGGGACGGAGCTTCGTCCGCTGGACCCAGCCGTCCGACTCGACCCCAGTGTTCACCAAGTATGGATGGACTCGCCGAATACCGGTGGCGATGTGCCCCATTGGCTTTGCTATAGGACTCCGCAGAGGGCGACACGCCTCAGAGATCTCCTCTTGGGTGCCCAGGAGCCTGACCCCGATCCCAGCCTTTCCGACATCCGTGCGGCGATGGAACGCATGCCCAAGCGTGGTCTTCTGACTTGGCTTCGCGAGTGGGCCGAAGGGGATGACCCTGTATCGTCGGCAAATGCTCTCAAGATGGTCTTCGGGCACCTTGCACTTGAAGGTATTGTTTCTGCCAAAGTCATTCCCACGACCGACGGCATGAAGGCACTCGAGGACCAAAGCGTCGTTTTTCTCCATCAGGAGGAAGAGCTGATCGTTGAAGGCGCGGTCTTCGTTAACTCCGCGTTCCTGACGGAGAGCGGGGTCGAATCGTTGCTCCGCAGGCGTGGTTTCCGCGACTTAAACCCAGGGGCGATCCTCAACGCGCGCTTAGCAATGTTGCCCACATCTCCCTCCAGCGAGGACCTCGACAAGCTTTGGGACGCCGTCGTCTCCGTCAGTCAAGCAGATGCCATCAAGATGATGACAGCCTCGAATGCGTCTATTAAGGTCCCCACGCGGGATGGCGCATGGGCATGGCCACGGCAAGTGATTGATGTGGATGCAACATTCCCGGAGAGTTTCGGGGCGCAAATTTTGGATCGAAGTCGGGCAACTGCCGAGGTCGCGCACATGCTAGGTGTCGCTCGGCGGCCCGTAAAAGACTTCTTTCTTGAGGACGAGGCGGAATACGAGGCTTACATCGCCGCCACCGTGGACGCGCTCAACGCCCAGCGGGGGCCGGGTGAGCGACTCATCGAACGAGTGGAGATCAGTCCCGCGGCAGGGCCTGGGCCGTTCTCTGTGTTATTTATGTTGCGGGATGCCGAGGCGCCGGAACAGCTGCGAGCCTCATGGACAACCTCGCTACTGGAACTTCCGGACCAGAACTGGGTCGCGGAGGACATCGATACCGGGCGCACATACGTAGCACTAGCGCCGTCTCGATGGGCGGTCAAGCAGGCGGGTCTTCTCCCGACCTCCCGTGGGTTCAGGGCGCCAAGCGACGCAGTCGCACCTTCGCTTGTCCGGTTCGGTGCGCTCCTTCCGCTGTTCAAGGGCTCACATCAGGTTCAGGCTGCCCTCGACCTGCCGGACCAGCTCGAAGCAGTGCCAGCGCACGTGCTCCGAGAGATGCTCGAGGCAGATTTCTTCCCGTCCGTCGACGATGCAGTCCTGACCGAGTTTGTTCTCGAGGCCACGAAGGCCGGCTACGCTGGCGCGAAGCCAACGACGATCCCAGCCAGGGTCAAGCGAGTCGTGGAACCCCATGCGCCTTCGACGGTGTTCCTCGCATCGTCGGACGAAGAAGAGGAATTTCTTCACAGTCGGCAGCGACCGTTCCTCAGGATTCATCCCGACGCCGTCGACGAATTCGTCGAGACGATTGGATGCCGTCGGTTCGCCGACAGCTACTCGTTCGCGATGGTCGTCGAAGGCCAGCAGGACTCGCAGCGGGTTCTTGACGTATACACCGGTCTCCGCTCGGCATACGGTACGACACTCGCGTCAGCGAAAGTCGCCCGGGCACTTTTCATCGCAAAACGAGTTGTCACGGAGGACGGCACCGAGGATCAACCCCGAGATTGGCACCTTGACGGCCAAGACCTTATTGTCAAAAGCGATGCGGACGACCGGCGCATCCTCGAGTTCATAAATGACGCCTTCGCTCTTCGCCTCGACAACCTGCGACTTGCTGCCGTGCTCAAGGCGGGGCTGGACAACAAGCTCCAGCTCCTTCGTCATGAAGCCCAGGCCATCGAGAACGACGCCGATCGTCTGGACCACTACATCGGTCCCGACGACCTCAAAGAAGCACTTCCGACTGGGCTTTGGAGCGCACTTGAGGCGCAGGGCCTCGTCGGCAACAAGACGCCCGTCGCAAGTCTGTTCTTAACGGTCTACGGCTCTGACACGCTCCGCATCCTTGCGGACAGGTTCCGAGACCTCGGATTTGCGGACGTTCCGGAGGCCTGGGGCGGTACAGGACCCGCTGTGTCCTGGGTCCGAAAGATGGGGTTCAGTGCTGAGTTCGCTGGCCAGCGCAACCAGAAACAGCCTCCGGAGTTCATCGTCCCTGGCGCGGTGGTGCTGAATCGTCTGCACACGTACCAGAAAAGAATCAGCGAGGATCTGCGTACGGTCCTGACGCAACCGTCGGCAGAGGGTCCGGCGCAGAAGGCGATGGTCGAGCTCCCGACAGGATCGGGCAAAACCCGAGTCGCCACCGAGACCGTACTCAAGCTGTTCGTCGACGAGGTTCTCACGGGGACGATCCTCTGGATTGCACAGTCGGAGGAGCTCTGCGAGCAAGCCGTCCAGACCTTCCAGACCGTCTGGCGGTACCTGGGCGACGAACGATCGCTTTCGATCGGCCGCCTGTGGGGCTCGAATACAGTTCAAGAGCCAGACACCGAGCTGTCTGTGGTGGTAGCAACTGACGCGCAACTCGCCCATCTCATTGGACGAGACGACTACGCCTGGCTCAGTACGCCAGTGGCAGTTTTCATCGACGAGGCTCATCGAGCGAGTTCATCTCAGTACACCAAAATTCTTCGGTGGCTCGGTGTCGATGGACGTAGCTGGGAGAGGCCACTTGTCGGACTGTCGGCGACCCCGTTTAAAGGGCGAGCTGGTGATGATAGCGGGATCAAGGAGTTGAAAGCCAGGTTCGGCAACAGGCTGGCACTTCCCTATGAGGAGCCGTACAAGGAGCTAGTAAGGCTTGGTGTGCTCGCAAACGTCAAGCACGAGGTCTTGCCGTCCGGCGTCGACATTGAGCTCAGTAGTGCCGAGGTGAACGATATTAGATCCAACAACCTCATCGACCGGAACGTCTACGAACGCATCGGGCGCAACGAACAGCGCATGCGGGTTCTAGTCGACCACATCCTCCACACCCTAAATGAGCACCCCGAATGGCCCGTCTTGGTCTTCACTCCGAGTGTGCTCTCAGCACAGGTCCTCTCGGCCTCGCTGCGCTACCAAGGAATCGCTGCAGAGTCGGTCAGCGGACAGACCGGCAAGCAACAGCGGCGCAAAGTGATCAAGCAATTTCAGGACAATGAGATCCAGGTCCTCGCCAACTGCGACCTCCTCGTCCAAGGCTTCGACGCCCCCGGTGTAAGGGCGCTTTACATCGCGCGCCCCACCTTCAGCCCGGGCGCGTACATCCAGATGGCGGGCCGCGGCCTGCGCGGCACCCAGAACGGCGGCAAGGACGAGTGCCTCGTCGTGGATGTAGCTGACAACTGGGGCGCGATGAACGACTTTCTCGGCTATCACGACTACGAGGACCTCTGGGCGGAGCAGCGCGAATGATACTTATTCCTTCACTGGCCGACATCGAAACAGCGTCACGAAGCGAGGCAGAGCGGCGAGTCGCCCGTCTCCTTCACGACGTCGACTTGGATGGCGACGCAGTGGCCTTTTACTCGGTCGGGCTACGTTCGCACAAATACAAGCAGCAGGCCGAGGCCGACTTCGTAATCCTCTGGAGGGGGATCGTTGTTGTCGTCGAGGTCAAGGGCGGTGGTGTGCGAAAGCACGAGGGCATCTGGTACAGCATTGACCGCCGTGGAGACTGGCACAAGCTCGGCACGTCCCCGATGGAGCAAGCACGATCGGCGGGGTACGCGCTACGTGACATCCTCAAGGAGCAGGGTGTTGGATGGTATGGCCACGAGGCCCTTGTTGTCACGCCGGACATTGACGCGCCACCGAGCTCCGTCGACTGGAAGCCCACACACTGGCTTGCCCGCGAGTCGATGACAGCAGCAGAGCTGACCCTGGCGCTAGATGCCGTGATCGCGGAGACTCGATGCGCGCCTCGGGGAGAAAAAGTCGCGCGGCGGAGCGACCTGCGGGAGCGTCTGTTCGGCGAGTTCACCCGAATGCCGGTTGTCGACGCTCAACGCGGAGCGGTGATTGAGGAGCAGAACCGCGCCACGGCCGGCCAGGCCCGCGTCCTCGCAGCGTTGGCGCGGAACCAGCGCGTGCTCGTTTGCGGAGGGGCAGGTACGGGGAAGTCACTAGTGCTCGTCGAGGCTGCGAAACAGGAGAAAGAGCAGGGGAGGTCGGTACTGGTCACATTCCACTCACCTTCGCTCTCGGGATACTTCGCACCACATCTCGGTGACCGTGACATCGATGTGATTCCTTTCGCGGACCTCGAGGGTTTGGGTCCCTACGATGTGGTGCTCGTCGATGAGGCACAGGACATGATGTCCGCCGAGGCGATGGACCGGCTCAGTGCTGTTCTTGTGGGCGGCAGAGCGGCGGGCCGATGGCGGATGTTCCTCGATCCGAACAATCAAGCGCACGTCGATGGCCACTACGACCCCGACGTCGCGCAACTGATCACCGGCGAGGCAATTACCGTGGACTTGTCGTTGAACGTGCGCAATACCCGCGCGATCGTGCACGTCGTTCAGGAGTATTTGGGTGCCGACGTCGGCGATCCTGGGATCGTTCATGGCGAACGCGTGGAGTGGATCACTACAGCGCAAGAGGTCAACATCAACGAAGGTGTGAGGATCGCCGCCGAGCTCGCGGCGGAGGGGGTTCCGAGGTCCGATATCTGGGTGATTGATCCAAAGTCCGTCACGGCGCCGACGATGGTGAGCGGCATTCTGAAAACAAGCCCTCGTTTCGCAAAGGGATTGGAAGCCGAGCATGTGGTTGTGTGTGGACTGCCCGAGACTCTCGATGCCTCCGGGATGGCTGCCTTCTACGTCGCCGTGACCCGCGCCCGAGTCTCCCTGCACGTCGTGCTCTCCAAGGATGACAGGCGTCGACTTCAGCAACTGGTGAGGGAAGGGATGGCGACTCGATGACACTTACTCGTGCACAGAAAATCGTACTTTCGCATCTGAGGTCGGCCTATATCGGTCCGGACAGCGGCGAAAGTGAGGTGATCTACAACCCGCCGAACAGGCAGTATTCCGTTGGAATGTTGTATCCGCGCGATGCTGAGCCCGAGGCCGACGATGGTGTTGCTACGCACGAGCCCGACGACGTAGACATCGACCTGATGACAGCTTCCGACGGCGAGATGGAAGAGAGCGGAGCCGCGGTCCCGATCGCTGAGGACTGGAGGCCGTCATCGGCGGCGATCTCGTTCATCACTGACAGCGACACAGTTGTATGCAGTGTCGCTGGCGCAACGTACGCCGCAATAGAAGGTGACGGTCCACCGAGCTGGCGTCGAACGCCCTTCACGATCTCTGATCTGACCCTTTCGCCCGATCGTCGAGTACATGAACAGACTGTCGGAGGCGTGCCCGTCGAGATCGGCAGTCGCTGGCGGGATTTCCGAGGAGCCCGTCTTGTAACCGTCCACCTACGCGTCCTGGCCACATCGACCGGTGATGACCGCCTCGACGCCATCAGTATGTTGTATCAAGTTGCGCTCGCCGTCTCCCCGATCGGTGGTGGAACGATTCGTGAGTACGACACCAGGCGCGCTTTCGACATCGACGACGAGTCCGCGGAACTGCGTCTGAGGTACAGGAACCGCAAGGTATTCGCGGTCGGACATGGCATGGCTGCCGACTGGACCGTCTCGGACGGCCTCTGCAGCGAGGTGCGTTTGGATCCGGTTCCACATTTTGTTGTCCCTGACGTCGAGACAACTGGGTTCAAGGACGGAACCCTGGAAGCGAATGCCCTACGCCTTGAGCATCTAGCCACCCTAGACAAGAACGCCGATCAAGTTCTTGAGTCGCTGCGGGCCTTCGTTCACCAGTTCGGTGTGTGGATCTTGGCGCAGGAGGAACTGGTCGATTCGTTCGGCCGAGAGCGCGAGATCGCAGGTCGAATCGTGGGCCGGTCTAAAGAAGCGCTCTCGCGAATGAACGGTTCTCTCGACCGGCTCGGAAGGGAAGGAAACGGCACGCTTCGAACAGCCTTCTCGCTCGCTATGGCCGCGATGCGCCTTCAGATGCAGCAGGCAGTCTTTAATCGTGACGGTAGCCGGTCGGAGCCCCAGTGGCGCCCCTTCCAGTTAGGTTTTCTCCTCGTCGCTCTCGACTCGACGGCTGACGACACACATGAAGAGCGAGGGCTCGTCGACCTAATCTGGTTCCCGACGGGCGGCGGAAAAACTGAGGCGTACCTCGGGCTTGCAGCCATAGAAATCTTCCGTAGACGCCTTTCAGACGGCTCGGCCGGTGGTGGCACTGCGGTTTTGACTCGTTACACGCTGCGACTGCTCACCTCTCAGCAGTTTCAGCGTGCTGCCTCGCTCGTGTGTGCGATGGAGCTGCTCCGGCGGTCCGACAAGCTTGGCGACCCGCGAGCGATTCGCATGACGCCGTTTTCGATCGGCCTGTGGGTAGGCAACGAAGTGACGCCCGGGACACGCAAGGATGCAAAGTCGGCTCTCGAGCGCCTTCACAAGGCCGCCCGGCCTGAGGAGGCGAATCAGTTCCAGGTGGAAAGTTGCCCCTGGTGCGCCACACCCCTACTTCCCCGCACCAGGTCTCCGCGCCAGAGCGAATATGGAGTTCGGATGATGGGTCGCGATATCGTCATCTACTGCGTCAACTCGTCATGTGAGTTCGCCGATGAGATCCCCGTGCGCGTCGTCGACGAGATGCTCTATGAAGAGCCACCCACTATCTTGCTTGCAACGGTCGACAAATTCGCGCGCCTGCAGTTCCTCCCTCAAGCTGGCCGTTTGCTCGGTTTGAATACCGCGTTCCATCAGCCTTCGTTGATCGTCCAAGACGAGCTCCATCTGCTCTCGGGCCCTCTCGGCACGACGGTTGCAGTGTTCGACGCTGTGGTCCAAATGCTACTCGCTGCGAACGGCTCAACACCCAAGATCGTTGCGTCAACCGCGACGATCCGAGCTTCGGACGACCAAGTTCAGGGGCTGTACGGTAGGAAAGTCGCTCTGTACCCGCCTTCTGGCCTTGACGACGACACGACGTTCTTTTCCCGACCGGTCACGAGCGGTGAGGGTCGCCTTTACCTGGGGCTCATGCCCCAAGCCCTTTCTCAAATGTCGGCGACGGTTTCGGCGTCAGCGCCTTTGATTGAGATTCCGGAAATTCTCCGGAAGCACCCAGATGCGGAGACGAGCCTTGACGCCTACTGGACCGCGGTGATGTACCACAACAGCCTTCGGGAGCTAGGGCGCACCGGAACGCTGGTTGTCGATGACGTCAACGCCCGCCTCGAGCCTCGAGCCGATCGCTTAGAGCACGAACTGCGCACGGTTCGCGCCGGACGTGTACTGGAGCTGACAAGCCGGCGCGGGCCAGAAGAGCTGCCCAACGACCTCCGCGAACTGCGCCAGAGCGCCGACGAGTCCGACCAGGCCGTAGATGTCGTCCTTTCTTCAAACATGCTCTCCGTCGGCATCGACATCCCACGACTTGCGCTGATGTTGATGGTCGGCCAGCCTAAGACAACGTCCGAGTACATCCAGGCGACCAGCCGCGTCGGACGAGGCAAGGTCCGCGGCATCGTAGCGACGTTATTCCGCTCTAATCGAGCCAGGGACCGTTCTCACTTCGAGACGTTTCGCGGCTACCACGACGCTCTCTATCGAAGCGTCGAGCCAACGAGCGTCACTCCGTGGTCGCTGGCGTCGCGCGAACGCTCGCTGGCCGGTGCATTAGTAGTTTTGATTCGCCACCTCGGACCGGGGCTGTCCTCCAACGACGCGGCGAAGGACCTCGACCTCGACAATGCCGCTCAGCGCGCGCTCGTAGATATGCTGGTTGATGGGCTCATCGAGCGGGTGGCGAATGCGGACTCAGTCGAGGTTTCGGAGACGCGCGGGCGAGTCAATACACTCCTGAGTCAATGGGACCGCCGCGCACGCGCCGCTCGCGAGGCTAGCGCGAGCCTGCTGTATGACCGGGCCAAGGCGGACGATTCCGCCCTGTTCAAGCGGTTCGGGCAATCCGGTGAAGGCTGGCTGGTTGCCGATTCGATGCGCTCGGTTGAACCGAACGTTGCTGTCGAGGTGCGCGAGCCATATGAGGAGGGGTCCAGTGCAAAGGATCAAGCATGACCTGCGGCTGTCGGAGACAGTCTCACCATTCGGCGTCGGCGCAATCGTCGACATTCGAGGGGAGTCGCTGATCGCACCAGACACTTCATGGTGGGACGAGCGGTTCGCGCCCGAGATCCACTGCGAGCGACTCGTCGAACGGCTGGGTCCTAGCGTGCTTCGGGAGGCTCCCACTCACTCGGGTCGCACGGGGAAGGACACTGCCAGCTTGCTGTACTGGCGATTCCCGACTTGGCGATTCTGCGAGCGGTGCTCCAAGCTCTCGCAGCAGACTGGCAAGGACCGGGGCAGGTGGACCAACAAGTGCGATTGCGGCGGCATGCTCGTCCCAATGCGATATGTCGCAGTTTGCGAGAAGGGTAGCCACCTCCAGGACATCCCATGGTTCATGTGGGCCCATCGAGGACGCGACGCAGGCGTGTCGGACGTCGTCCGCCACTGTCGTGCCTACAAGGAACTACGGTTCGTTCGCTCGGCCAAGCACGGGGAGGGTCTAAAATCCATTCGGGTGGAATGCGGCGGCTGCCGGCGCTCACGCCCGATGTCGGATCTGGTCACCAAGGAAGCACTTGCCCACGACGGCATCCGATGCAAGGGCGCCCAACCTTGGCAAGACGCCCAGCAGAATGATGCGTGCGAGCACGCACTTTTCGCCGTGCAGCGAGGTGCGACAGGCAATTACATTGCAGAGCACATTTCCGCACTCGATATTCCCGAAGAGAAGCCGCAGGCGACCGCGCTCGCTGACGCGATACGCGCGCATGCTGACTTCGGTCGACTCGTCGATGACAACGGTGGTCCCAAGGCCGAGATGATCGCGGGCTGGATCGCTGACGATGTCGGTGCCGCGGCCGAGGACGTCCTCAACCTAGCGGCCGTGGGCGGCATCCCACATGACGACGTCCTCGCAGATCTCAAAGATGGCGAGTGGGCGGCTTTCCTCAAGAAGCTGCGAATGCCCGGACGCGACCTTAGCGAGGGCGAATTCGTTGTCGATTCGTGGTCGACCTCCGGTCGTCCTGGCGTCCCCGTGGCGCTGGCCGAAACCTTGACGGCGGTCGGTCAGGTTCGACGAGTGCGGGAAGTCAGAGTCCTCAAGGGCTTCCGCCGGCACTCCGCTGAGGCCGAGCTAATTGCGGCAGATCTGTCACTAAAAGGCCAGCGCAAGCCAACACTGCCTGCCATCGAGACGTACGGAGATGGCATTTTCCTCGAGTTCAGCGAGAAATTCCTCGCGGACTGGGAGCAGGGCGCCGCGGTCCGTGCGCGGGCCGACATTCTGCTAGAGCGGCGCTCGAAGACGCAGTGGGCAAGTCGATTAGACGTCCCAGAGGCGCGTTTCATCGCCCTCCACACGATTGCTCATTTACTAATCCGACGACTCGCATACGCGTCAGGGTACTCGTCGGCCTCGCTTCGGGAACGGATCTACGCGAGCTCCGCCCGTCCCGACCGTACGGCCGGAGTTCTGATTTACACGGCCGCCGGTGACGCGCAGGGCACGCTTGGCGGTCTCGTTCGGCTGGGTGACCCCGACCAGCTCGTTCCGTTACTTCTCGCAGCTCTCGATGACGCCGATGTCTGCTCAAACGATCCGGTCTGCATCGAGAGCGACAGGCAGGGCGCCTCGAGTCTTAATTTGTCGGCATGCCACGGTTGCTCGCTTGTGAGTGAGACGTCATGCGAAACCGCGAACAGGCTGCTCGACCGTCAGTTGGTACTCGGCGGGAGTGACTTACCAGGCCTGTTGGAGGGCGTACTCCACGAGATTCGTAGGCTCAGCGTGCCCTAGCCTTTCAATGTCAGGTTCTGAGCGGAGTGCCCGGACGAGTGAGCAGCTACAGTCGTCCACCCGCTGGAGGTCTTTTTTCTCTCAGAACAGCAGTACGAGTCAGCCTGCGGCTCTTGTTACGTCGTTATGTGCAGAATCCGGCGCCCTGTTTGAACGGATTACGACAGCCGGGTCGGCGTTCGAATTGCTCTACACCGTGCTCCGAGAATGCAGACCCCGAGCAATAAGCAGTTGCAGAGAAACACCGATATCTTCGCCATCGCGCAGGCGATGTCGACGCCTCGCCTCGATATACTCGGGCACGTTCATGCGACTCGTTAACGAAGTCGACGATCCGCAGGACCCGACGGTGGCTGCAAGGGCATGTCGACGACTTGTGCGGGCTCACTGCCAGACATGACAGGAACAATGGGGACCGACGATGAGCATCAAACCGGAATTCCCCATAGGCATAGAACCTTTACGATACGCCGTGACTAATCATGCGAAAATGTCGATCTTGGGGAATCAGCAACTAGAACCGCCCAATTGATCTGCTGGTCAGTAGCGATGCCTGTCGCTCATATTGTGTCTTTTGCCACCGCGTGCGGCGTGGGCGCCGTGGCATGACTAGGGCATCGCGAGGCGACTATCGTACGCGTCAGCCGCAGGCCGCACCAGCTAACATTGCTAGGTGACATCCGAGGCAGACCGCCGTACCCGCGTAACCGTCCTGGACCTTTTCGCTGGCTGCGGGGGTCTGACAGAGGGCTTCCACCAGTACCGTCCCGAAGGCGTTGCAGACCCGGTGTTCCGAAGCGTCGGCGCGGTCGAGTGGGAGCCAGCGGCCGCCGCGTCTTACGCCGCAAACTTCGGTGCCGGATCGGCCCGACTTGGTGACCAGCTACCGCCGGAGATCGTTTGTCGCACCATCGTCGGCTGGGAGCCACGATGGAAGCCGGGCGAGATTGATGTTGTGGTTGGAGGCCCGCCGTGCCAGGGGTTCTCCGGCCTGAACCGCGCGAGGGTCGGCTCGGAGCGGAACCTGCTCTGGGAGGAATTCATCCGTGTTGTAGTGACGCTTCAACCCAAGGTTTTCGTAATCGAGAATGTCGACAGATTCCTTCGGTCCCCGGAGTTCATGGACCTAAAGAATAGGATTGGCGGCGCGGACCTCACAAACTATCAGCTTGTCGACCCTGGTTCGAAGGCCGGGGAGACCGAGATAGACCGTGACAAGCGCTACTTGCTCAACGCAGCAAACTACGGTGCTGCGCAAGCCCGCCGTAGAGCGATTGTAATCGGTGTTCGCACTGACGCTGGGTTGCCTTCTAACTCGCTAACCTACCCCAAGCCGACGCACTTCCCGCGCCTGCCCATAAGTAAACTGCCGCCCAAGGGGCTATACCCCTTGAACGAGCTGCTGGCTGAGTCGACTCCGTGGGTCACAGTGGACGAGCTATTCCGAGAGAGTGCACGCAAGGAACTTGCCCTTGATCTTCCGGCCGCCTCCCCGCGACTTGTATCTGGAGTCGAATGCAGCGTCGTCGGTCCATTTTTGACTACCGATCTCCACATCGGGCGTAAACCAGAACCGATCTCACGGTGGCGCTATCGCGCGATCCCGAAGGGTGGCAATCGTAAGGACCTGCGAGGAAGGTATGCATGCCGTTTTGAGGACGGCAGTGAAATAATCCTTGAAAGAGAAGGAGACCACAGGTACCCCGATGGGACGCTAAACGTTCTTGGCACTCACGCCGTTGTTATCGATGGTGCCGTTACAGCGCGCCGAGTCAAAGTACGCACCGTCGATCGTGTCTCAGCTTTCGCTGGCTCGGGGAACCGTCGTAGCAAATCGGAAGCCTTTCAGGTGATCCTTAGCGCAAACGGCTTACACCGGACGGCTGTCCTCGAGTACCTTTCTACCGCGGCATGGGACATGCATGACGCAGGCTCCGGGGACGTCATGGGCCGGCTGCGGAACGGCAGACCTTCTGTGACCATCCGAACCGAGTTTTTCAAGCCAGAGAAAGGTCGATACCTCCACCCGGCCGAGGACCGGCCTATAACTCATTTTGAAGCGGCCAAGCTTCAGGGCTTCCCAGATGACTTCCAATGGTACGGGTCCAAGCTTCAGATCGCGAAGCAGATCGGCAACGCTGTACCCATTCCCTTAGGACAAAAAATTGCCGAGTCAATCTACTTGTACCTGCACGGTAATGAGTAAATACCGGCTCACCTGGCCAGCGCTTCGCAACATTTACAAAGTGCGCGGCCTGTGTTCAATACGGTGCCGCTAAAGATCACGCATAGTGCTGCTGGCACATTGCCGCTTGATGTGCGGATTCCTCAAATAGTCACTTGGACGGCCAACAGCAACCATGTGGCTGCTTTTACATGTCGGCGTTTCGGTGTAGAAAATTGAAATTGCATCTTGAAATGATTATATGGGCTTGTCGGAAGAGCTCCCTTAGGATCTAGCATCTCTGGCGTCCTAGCCCTGTGAGTATCCGGTGCCGATCGTCAGGTGAGCAATGGGGAATACCGTCGACGTCAGCGGCAGCCTGCGAGAAATCAGACCCTTCCGATGGTCCGTCCTCCTATGGCGGTCGCCGGGACGTTCGGTCTCAGTATCCGATGAGTAGAACCCCCTCGAAAGGCAGCCGAAGGCGTTGCGACGCGTAAATCGCGGACAGTTGGTTAAGCGTGTTTGCATACCCGCTGATGGATTGGGCGCGTCCGGCCGATGTGAAGTGGTATGCGATCGGCATAAACAGAACGAGAAAACGAGCGTCTAGTAGCAGCGACGTACGCAATATATCTCGATAGTCTGCGTTGCTGTTGGAGCCGCGTCCGGCTTCGACCTCGACGGCGATACCCAGGTTGTCGTGGAACGCATCGATGTCATACGACACTGCGGCCTTGCCCTCCTCGCCGAAAAGCACTGGTCGTGTGATCTTCTGGGACGCTGCCTTGCCGGACTCGACCTGATAGCCGAGCGCCTCCATCGCCTCGCGTAGCTTCTCCAAGACGTAGTCACTAGTAAGGCGTACGGACTTCTCTACCGGGACGGGCTGACTGTCGATGACGGGGCGGTGAGCGGCCACGACCTCGACAAGCTCCCGTGCCCACTCTGGCGGACGAACATTTCGTGGGAAGTAGGACCAGTGTGGATAAGCCATGTAGCCAGTTTGCCGACTTGACCGCGCCAGGCCCAACTTTGGTCGTCATGGTCGCTTCAACCAACTCCCCGGTCTGCCTTGGATCGAGCATATTGAGCACCGCAGTTTTCTCTCATGCGAGGCCGTAAGAGGATGCAGCCCCAGATCCGCTCGGTGTCGGGCTGTCGCTGGGAACGCTGGCTGGCGCCTGTCACGTAGACGCGATGCTGCCGAAGGCGACAGGATACCCACCCACGCAATCGTCCGTCCTGCCGATCCCGACGACGCCAACGGTATCGCCGAGGTATACATGAGCGCATGGCGCGAGACCCACAGGCATCTTCTGTGCACCGCTTTCCTCGACGGGCTCGAATCCGCGGTGCGCGCGGATCAGTGGCATGGGCCTAACGGACACGCCCGCCGCGGCAAGCCCTCCGTGGCACTCGACGGCACCGCATCGGAGGCTTCGCGCACTTAGGAGTGGTGCGGGCGACGATCCACCACACTCGTTCAGCGATACGACAACAACGTGGTCGCCTGGGCCTCCGCCCACGGCGCGGGAGCCGCCAGGCCCTGCTAAACGCCGCCATCGGCGCAAGGTATCGTCGGAGAAAACCGACAGATGCCCCGGCCGGACCGATTGGTCCTTCCGAGGCATGTCCGTCGGGCTGACAGGATTTGAACCTGCGACCCCTTGACCCCCAGTCAAGTGCGCTACCAAGCTGCGCCACAGCCCGCTGTCCGTCACTGGGCAACTCGTAGAGCTTAGCGCATCAGCGACGGTGCTCCGCGCCGTGAGGCCGCCGGATCAGGCCGGCGCGCGACCCGAGCGGCCAGCAGCCGCGCCGGTGGGCTCCCCTGCAGCACGGGATCCCGCGGGCTTCGGGAATGCCTCCCGCATGTGGTCGCCCCGCAGGATGTCCCCCACCCCGATCAGCAGCAGCGAGAAGACTATCTGCTCCACGACCATCCAGAGCGGGTAGAGGCCGGGGATCGCGGCGACGACGAGCGTCACGATGGGGAAGATCTGGCTGAAGAGGCGCAGCCGCGAGTACGCCCACCAGTAGCCAAGCGACGCGCGCCAGGCGAAGTAGTACAGCGTTAGGGTCATCGCGAGCACTACGAAGCAGCGGAACCACACGGCCGTGGCGATCGCCACGCCCTCGTCGGCGAGCGTCAGTGCGATGACGACGGCCGTCGCGCCGATCAACGTCTCGGCGATGAGGATCCACCGGATCCGGCGGAACGCCCGAGCGGTCGCGGCGTGGTCGCGCATCTCGGTGCGGATCACGTGCCCGGCCTGACGTCCCGCCGCGATGCGGTCGAGACGGCTGAACAGCTGGTCCACCGGTGTCGTCCTCCTGGTCGCGCGATCGAGCGTCGAGTGCGCCCGGAACAGGGTACGACGGCGGGGCCCCGGATCCGCCGGGAAGGACGGCAACGCCTCGGATGATCTCCCACGCTGCCAGCCAGGCCGATCAGAGTGAGAACGGCGAGATACGCGCGCGGACGCCTCCGGAGAGGCTCAGGGCGTTGATGAAGGAGGCGTCGCCTCATCCCAGGAGTCCTGGAACGCATCCACCACCTCCGGCCAGAGCAGATCCTTCGCGGTCGCTAGATCATGCACGCGCTCTGTCAGCGGCGGTAGGAGCACGAACTCGTGGGAGATCACTCGGCCAGCGCGATCGCGGCGCTCTTCAGGATCGGGGAACCGGACTGCAATGCCTTCGCTCGCGGCACGGTAGGCGTCTGGGGCATCCTCGAGACCGGCGAAGGCAGCCTCGTACGTCTAGAACGGGTCATCCAGACCACCAGTTCGGAGGACGCGGAAGCCCCACGTCCTGCCCCTGGTCACCCAGATGAACTTCATCCGCTGCTCCGAATGCTCCGGATGAGCACCTTCTTCTTCTCCCCGCGCTCCAGGTCGAGCTGGAACTGCGTGAGGACGGCCGTCAGGAAGTCGTGCCTGGCGACTGCCCGATCGTGGAACGCCTGGAGCTGGGTGCCGGCCAGCTTGGCCAGAGCCTCACTCGCCTTCGGGAGCACCAGTGCAGCTACGACTCCGATGGGACCGGGGAACTTGACCTTGCCGTTGAACAGCAACAGGAGAGGGCCGGCGCGGTCCAGCAGCTGCTTCGCGACTCTCCCGCCGTCCTTCAGCCGCTTCGCCCACGTGAGATGACGTGCGAACGGCAACATGGCGGCGATGGGGAGAATGAGATCCAGTCCAGTCCGCTTGCTCACCTCGATCTTGCCGGGCTCGAACTTCGCCGACGACAAGAGGAGGAAGTCCTCGCCGACCGACAGAGCCTCCGGCGCTTCGACGAACGTGGAGATCTCCTTACCGAGCGCCGACATCTCCGCCGCGGCCTTCTCCGTCATCAGATCTCGGAAGCCGTCGACGTCCATGTCGGGGAGGAGGTCCGCCTTGGAAAGCGCGATCAACCAGATCCTCGGGAACTGCACGAGAGGCTTGCGGTCCGGCAGCAGCTCCTCGTGGAGTCGGACCAGGTTCGTTTTGAAGCCGGACAGCAAGGCTTTGAGGTAGCGCTCTTCCTCGCCTGCGTTATCGATCAGTCGCTGTGCGTCCACCAGAACGACAGCCACATCCGAGCCCAGCAGGGCTCGGAAGGTCGCCAGACGCCGCTGACCCTCCGTGGGGCTCTCCGGCTCGGACTCGAACCACTCCCCCGGGTAGTCGTGCCACACCAGTCGCAGATCCTCCGCCGGCTTCTTCGCCGCAGCGTCCGCACCCGGCCGGCGCTTAATGGAGAACGCGTAGGAGGTCGTCGCTCGTGTCGACAGGGGCAGGGTCGACGAGTTCTTCATCCCGAGGTAGTTCTGGTGCAGACGACGGCCGTCTGCCACATCATCGGCCACGATGTTGAAAAAGCTCGTGTCCGCGAAAGCCGGTTCGAGCGCGGATCCGTAGAACGACGACACCAGCACCGTCTTGCCGCTGCCCGACTCTCCGAATACGGCGATGTGCTGTTCACGAGCTGTCTTCTTGGGTTCCATGAGTCGAACCTACGGGAAGGTGCCGACGTCGACCCGGGGCGGCATTCCTCATGTTCCGGCGCATAGCACGTTGTGCCTACGCACGGTGGGTGCGCGAAATCATCTTCGCCCGCGGAGGCGATACATGATTTCGCGTCTCTGATCCCGCCCAGTCGGTGCCGTCTGTGATGCTTCCCCAAGGATCGCTCGAGAAGCCCACTCACCACCAGCACTACGAAAGGAGACCCGTATGCGACTTCCAGGCCCTGCCACCACCGGCGAGGCGCTCGGCGCGCTGCAGAGCGTCGCCGCAGGCACCGAGATCACCTGCATGTGGACCACGCGCGACCTCGAGGCGGTGAAGGACCGCGTGCGCGAGCGCGGCTTCGTCACGGCCGCCGACCGGATGGAGGCGCTCGCCATCCGCGACGCCAGCAACGCCGCAGGCGCCGCCTCCTACGCGACCCTCCCCACCGACGTCTTCCCATGGGCGCACGAGGAGCACGATCACGACGTGCCTGCCGCCGGCACGCGGGTCGGCATCGTCACCGAGCAGCGCGAGGGATGGATCGTGCAGCCGAGCGCCGGCGCCAGCCCGTGGATCCGGCTCAGCGCCCGCCCGACGGACCACTCCGAACGTGCGTGGCACGTCCTCCTCGACACGGGCGAGATCCGCCTCTACCTCGAGTCGGTGCTCGTGCTGCACGCAGCCGATGACGACGATGACGACACCGAGGACACGGACCCGTTCCCGGAGGACGACCTCTCCTAGCCCGTCACGTCCCCGCCACGTAGTGCGCGCGCACCTGCTCCGGCGTGAGCGCCACCGAGTACACGGAGGCGAAGCGCATGCTGCCCACGAAGTGGTACTGGCCGGTGCCGGTCCAGGTGGCGAGGTTGTCCCAGCCGAGGCGCCAGTAGCCCGAGTAGGCCTACGCCGTCCTCGACTGCGGGTTCGCCGCCACCTGCGCGCCATCGAGGTACAGCGCGGATCCCGCCGTGGGTGACATCGTCGCGACCACGTGGTGCCACGCTCCGTCCGTCACGACGCCCGGCGTCTGCAGCGTCTGCAGCGTCTGGAAGGCGTTGCTCCCGAACGTGACGAACACGAGGCGGCCGGCCGTCGTGATGTAGACGTGGCGGTCGAAGAGGAGCGACAGACCGGACGGGGAGTCGCCGAAGCCAATGACGCGGCCGCCCTTCACGGTCGTGCGGAACCAGAGCTCGAGGCTGAACGTCGTCGGGTTCGACTGCTGCAGGGGCGACGTCACGTACGACGGCGCGAGCGCGTTGTCCGCCAGCGCGTACGACCCGCCCGCGCCGCGCGGGCAGGCCTGCGGCGCTGTCGTCGTGCTCGTCATGCCGTTGCGGTAGGTGCCGGGGTACGCGCCGCTGTCCGTGTCGGGCGCCGTGGTGGATCCGCTCGGCTGGGTCAGCGACCAGGAGAACAGCGCACCCGTCCGTTCCCCCGCCTGCACCGCCGCGCAGGAGAAGAAGCTCGCCGAGGAGGCGGAGTTCGCGTCGCCCGTGACCTTGGCGACGTAGGCGCCCGTGGTCCCGGGGACGAGGAGCAGCACGCCGCACAGCGCGGCGAGGGCGATCCCCGCGGCGACGAGCGGACGGCGACGATGACGCGCCTCGGGATCGGCAGGCGGTCGTCGCGCTCTTCTCATGTCGGGGCCCCCGGCTCGCACTCAGCAGTGGATCCCGGGATCGCCCACCTGCGGGCGGCACCCCCGCGCCCGTCCGCCCAGTCTGGGTCGAGGGCGGTGCACGGGTCGTCGGGACGAGCGCGGGGATCGGGCCACGCGGTGCTGGTTTGCGCGGGCGGGCGGTCACGGGAGCGGGGCGCGACGGGCGGCGGATCCCCCACATGACACCGCGTGACGCCCCGCGTCGTCACGCGGGGACACCCGCCGTCACACCCCTCGCGACCCCGCACGGCCCGCCCCTACCGTGGCCCCACCGCGAGGCGCGGCACCGGTCGCGCCCCTTCACGAGAGGACAGGACATGACCCTGATCGACCGCGAGCCACGACCCGCATCCGGCTCCCCCACGCCCGCCCCCGGCACCGCCGACGCGCGGACGGACCGCCCCCGCCCCGCACCCCTCGGCGACGCTCCCGTCGACCGCTGGAAGGGCACCCCGCGCCCCACGACCCCCGCCGGGTGGATCGCCCGCGCCCGCGAGGTCGCCGACATCCTCGCCGTCGACCAGGTCGAGCGCGACCGCGCCGGCGCGAGCCCCCACCAGGAGGTCGCGCTCCTCAAGCACGCGGGCCTCGTCACGCTGCTCGGCCCCGCGGAGCACGGCGGCGGCGGGCAGACGTGGGACACCGCCTACCGGGTGATCCGCGCGGTCGCCCGCGGCGACGGATCCATCGGCCAGCTCCTCGGCTACCACTACCTCTGGGCGTGGGCGGCGCGGCTCGTCGCCACGGATGCGCAGATCGAGGCCGTCGAGAAGCTGGCGACCACCGGGAACCTGCTGTTCGGCGGGGCAGTGAACCCGCGCGACTCCGACCTCGTCATCCGCGAGGACGGCGACGAGCTCGTCTACTCCGGCCGGAAGTCGTTCTCCACGGGCGGCGTCGTCTCCGACCTCACCGTGCTCGAGGGCGTCATCGAGGGCACGGACACCCACGTGTTCGCGATCGTGCCGACGGACCAGCCGGGCATCGTCTTCGGACACGACTGGTACAGCCTCGGGCAGCGGCTCACGGAGTCGGGCTCGGTGGAGATCCGGGACGTGCGCGTGCCGTGGTCCGACGCCGCGGGGTTCGTCGACCGGGTGTTCCAGCCGCTCACCTACGGCACGCTCAACGTGCCCACGATCCAGCTGGTGTTCGCGAACTTCTACCAGGGGATCGCCGAGGGCGCGCTCGAGACGGCCGCCGCCTACACGCGCAGCACCACCCGCGCCTGGCCGTTCGGCGGCGACGACAAGGAGCGCGCGACCGACGAGTGGTACGTCCTCGAGGGCTACGGGCAGCTGCAGTCGAAGCTGTGGGCGTCGGAGGCGCTGCTGGATGCGGTGGGCGCCGAGATCAGCGCGGTGCTGCACGCGCCGCGGGAGACCCTCACGGAGCGCAAGCGCGGCGAGATCGCCGTGCGGATCGCCGCGGCCAAGGCGCGCATCGTCGAGGACGGGCTCGAGGTCGGCACGCGCGTCTTCGAGCTGACGGGTGCGCGCGCGTCGGCGTCGAGCGTCGGGCTCGACGTCTTCTGGCGGAACCTCCGCACCCACAGCCTCCACGACCCCATCGCCTACAAGCGGCGCGAGGTCGGCCGGCACGTGCTCCTCGGCGAGATCCCGGAGCCCACCTGGTACACGTGATCCCCGCCTGCACGACGACGGACGGCGCCGACCCCGACAAGGGATCGACGCCGTCCGTCTACGCTTCGAGGACATCAGGCTCCCCGGACAGGGAGCGCGAGCGACCCACTGCACGAGGTGGCATCGGACGAGGGACGTCGACGCATGGACGCATGGTCGCTCGTCCTCCGCCCCGGGGACGAGGTGACGGTCTCGGGCATCGTCGTCACGGACGGCAGGGATCGAGGACTGCTGCTGGGACCGCTGCACCCCGACCTCCTCCCCGGAGTCATGCTGGACCAGCCACTGGTCGTGCGGCTGGACGGCGTCACCACCGACACACCCGCGTGGCCGGACGCCGAGGCGCGGCACGCACGTCTGACGGGCGTCTGGACGGGCAGGTCGGTCGCGGTCTCCCGGGCGGTCGACGAGGGTCCCGTCGCGCCGCTGGGCACCATGGACCACGGCGATCCCCCGAGCTCCGAGATCACGACGGCCCTGCAAGCGCTCCGCGAGAGGGGCGTGATCGTGGGGGTCCATCTGAAGATCACCGCCGACAGCCGGTCCGCCACCGTCACGGCGACGGACGTGCGGCTGGCGAGGGAGACGCTGGAGCCGATCTTCGACCACCTGCTCGTGTGCCGTGCGCCGCATTCGAGCGCGGAGCTAGCGGCGGCGAGCCGGAGGATCACCGTCGCGACCCCCGAGGCGATCCTCGGCTCCGTCGGCGAGTCGACCGACCGCGACGGGGTGTGCCGGTCGACCGCATCCGTGCAGCGGGTGACGCCGGAGATGGCCGAGGCCCTCGAGGACGTCCCCGCCACGGCACTCGAGCTGACCGTGTTCCTGCAGCGGACCTCCGCGCACGGCGGCTGACGCGCGGACAACAACGGACGGCGCCGACCCCGACAAGGGATCGACGCCGTCCGTCGTGCTGCGAGGGAGCCCGCGGGAGCGCTAGCGCTTCCGCTTCTCCCGCACGCGCATGTTGACGATGATCGGACTGCCCTCGAAGCCGTAGATCTCGCGCAGGCGGCGCTGGATGTAGCGACGGTACTGCGGGTCGAGGTATCCGGTCGTGAAGAGCACGAATGTCGGCGGGCGGCTCGAGGCCTGCGTGCCGAACAGGATGCGCGGCTGCTTGCCGCCGCGCACGGGGTGCGGATGCGCTGCGGTGAGCTCGGCGAGGAACGCGTTGAACTTGCCCGTCGCGATGCGGGTGTCCCACGACTCCAGCGCCGTCTCGAGCGCCGGCACGAGCTTCTCCATGTGGCGGCCGGTGCGCGCCGAGATGTTGACGCGCGGCGCCCATGACACGTGCGCGAGGTCGGTCTCGATCTCGCGCTCGAGGTAGCGGCGGCGCTCGTCGTCGAGGAGGTCCCACTTGTTGAACGCCAGCACGAGCGCGCGGCCCGACTCGAGCACCAGCTCGATGATGCGGATGTCCTGCTCGCTGATGACCTCGGAGACGTCGATCATGACGACCGCGACCTCCGCCTTCTCCAGCGCCGCGCTCGTGCGGAGCGACGCGTAGAAGTCCGCGCCCTGGGCGAGGTGCATGCGGCGGCGGATGCCGGCGGTGTCGACGAAGCGCCACACCTTGCCGGCGATCTCGACCTGCTCGTCGACCGGGTCGCGCGTGGTGCCGGCGAGCTCGTTGACGACTACGCGCTCCTCGCCCGCGGCCTTGTTGAGCAGGCTCGACTTGCCGACGTTCGGGCGGCCGAGGATGGCGACGCGGCGGGGTCCGCCGACCTCCTCCTTGGCGACCTTGGAGACGAGGGGCAGGGTCTTCAGCACCAGGTCGAGCAGGTCCGCGACGCCGCGCCCGTGGAGCGCGGAGACGGGGTGCGGCTCGCCGAGGCCGAGCGACCACAGCGAGGCCGCGTTCGGCTCCTGGCGCGCGTCGTCGACCTTGTTGGCCGCGAGGATCACCGTCTTCTTGGTCTTCCGGAGCAGGCGGACGACGTGCTCGTCCGTGCTCGTGGCGCCCACGTTCGCGTCGACGACGAAGAGCACGGCGTCGGCGAGGTCCATCGCGATCTCGGCCTGCATGGCCACGGACGCGTTGATGCCCTTCGCGTCGGGCTCCCAGCCGCCGGTGTCGACGAGCGTGAACCAGCGTCCGGCGTACTCGGCCTTGTAGGAGACCCGGTCGCGCGTGACGCCGGGGGTGTCCTCGACGACGGCCTCGCGGCGGCCGAGGATTCGGTTGATGAGCGCCGACTTGCCCACGTTCGGGCGGCCGACGACCGCGAGCACGGGCAGCGCCGGCAGGTACGTGACCTGGTCGGGGTCGTCCGTCGCGGTCTCGAGGACCTCGAGGTCCTCGTCGTCGAGCTCGTAGTCGGCGAGCCCGGCCCGGAGCGCCTGCGCGCGCTGGGCGGCCAGCTCCTCGTCGATGCTCGACAGCCGCTCGGAGAGCCCGCTGTCGAGCTCGGGGAAGTCGTCGTCGTGATCAGCCATGCGTGTGTCCTCTGGCGTGTCGGCCCGTCACCGGGCCGCGCCTCAATCTGTTCGTGCGTGAACGAGATCGACCACCGCCTGGACGGTCTGGTCGAAGTCGATGTCCGTGGAGTCGATGGTGGTCACACCATCTGCGGCGTTCATGAAATCGACGACCTGCGAGTCGGCCCGATCCCGGGAGGCGAGTGATTCGCCGACCGCGGCGGCCGACTGATTCGTCGTCTCCGCGGAACGCCTCCTCATCCTAGCTTCCGGGGAGGCCGTGAGGAGAATGCGCACCTGGGCGTCCGGCGCGACGACCGTGGTGATGTCGCGGCCCTCCACCACGATGCCGGGCTTGTCGCTGGAGGCCATGAGCGAGCGGAACAGCTCCACCATGTAGTGCCGCACCTCCGGCACGCGGGCCACGCGGCTCACCACGGCGGACACGCGCGGCTCGCGGATCGCCTCGGTGACGTCCGTCCCGCGGACGCTCACGCGCGTCTCGGACGGGTCGATGCCGATGTCGTAGTCGAAGCCCTCGATGAGGCTCGTGACGGTGGCGGGGTCCTCCGTGTCGACGCCGCTCTCCAGCGCGAACCAGCTGAGCGCGCGGTACGCGGCGCCCGTGTCCTGGTAGTCGAAGCCGAGGGCGCGCGCGGCGGCGCGGCTCACGCTCGACTTGCCGCTGCCCGCGGGCCCGTCGACGGCGACGACCGTGCGGTTGAGCGTGGCGTCCACGAGCAGCGTGTCCGCCAGCGGGTCGGCCTCGAGCGGGTCGGGTGCGGTCGATGCGTCTCCGGTCATCCGGCGATCCTCCAGTTCCGTTCTTCCAGCCGCGCGACCAGGCGGTCGCGGGCCTCGGGCAGCACGGCGATCTCGACGAGACCCACCTGCGCGCCCTGCGAGTGCTCGAGGCGCAGGTCCTCGATGCTGACGTCGGCGGCGCCGACGTCGGAGATCAGCGCGGCCAGCTGGCCGGGGCGGTCGTCGATCATCACGGTGAGCGCGGCGAAGCGGCGGTCCTGGCCGTGCTTGCCCGGGATGCGGGCGACGCCGGCGTTGCCCGCGTGGATCCGCTCGGCCACCCGGAGCCTCGCCCCCTGGGCGTCCACGTCGTCGAGCGCCGCGATGACCTCGTCGAGGTCGGTGCGGAGCGCCTTCAGGATGGGCACGACGCGGCCCGCGTTGGCGCCGAGGATCTGCACCCACAGCGACGCGTCGCTCGACGCGATGCGCGTGGTGTCGCGGAGCCCCTGGCCGGAGAGCCCGAGGGCGGTGGCGGATCCGTCGCCGAGCCGCGACGCCAGGAGGCTCGCGACCACCTGCGGCACGTGGGAGACGAGCGCCACCGAGGAGTCGTGCTCCTCCGCGGTCATCTCGAGGGGCACGGCGCCGAGGTCGAGGATCAGCTGCTCGACGGGTGCGCCCGCGGTGTAGGTGATGCCGCCGTGCCCGGCGATGACCCAGGGGCGCCCGAGGAACAGGTCGCCCGTGGCCGACACCGGGCCGCCGCGCTCGCGCCCGGCGAGCGGGTGGGAGCCGAGGTAGCGCGACAGGTCGGCGCCCATGGCGCGCAGCTCCTCGAGCGGCGCGACCTTCACGCTGGCGACGTCGGTGACGAGGGCGTCCGGGTGCGCGTCGAGCTCCGCCGCGACCACGCGCGCGGTCACGTCGGGCGGGACGCAGACCACGATGAGCGACGGCCGATCGGGCGCCGCCTGGATGTCGGCGATGCGCCCCGCGCCCATGTCGGCCGCGAGCCGCAGCGTCGTGGGCGATGCGTCGGCGAGCACCACGTCCACCCCGCGGGCGGAGAGGCCGAGCCCGATGCTGGTGCCGAGGAGGCCGGTGCCGACGATGCGGACGGTCCCCTGCACGCGGGTGTCCGCCGCGGCGACGACGTCCGCGGCCTCGGTCACTCGCCGTCCTCGCGGTCGACGTCCCCCTGCGCCTCGGCGGCGGCGCCGGGCCCCTGCGGGTTCGCGGGACCGGCCTGGGCGCGGGCCTCGCGCGAGATGGTGAGGAGCTGGCCGAGCTCGTCGGAGGTGAGGTCGCGCACCCGGCCGACGCCGAGCGAGCCGAGGTGCAGCGGGCCGAACTGGCGGCGCACGAGCTCCTCCACCGGGTGGCCGACCTCGTCGAGCATGCGGCGCACGATGCGGTTGCGGCCCGAGTGCAGCGTGATCTCCACGAGCGTCTGGTCGCCGCCGCCCGACAGGATGCGGGCCCGGTCGGCCTGGATGGGCCCGTCCTCGAGGTCCACGCCCTGCGTGAGGCGCTGGATCGTCTGCGGCGTGACCCGGCCCGTGACCTTCGCGATGTACGTCTTCAGCACGCCGAACGACGGGTGCGCGAGCACGTGCGCGAGGTCGCCGTCGTTGGTGAGGATCAGCAGGCCGCTCGTCTCCGCGTCGAGGCGCCCGACGTTGAACAGGCGCTCCTCGAACTCCTCCGTGAACTCGCGGAGGTCGGGACGGCCGCGCTCGTCGCGGAGCGAGGAGTAGATGCCGACCGGCTTGTTGAGCATCAGGTAGCGCTTCGAGGTGTCCAGCTGCACGGCCCGGTCGTCGACCGCGACCTCGTCGACCTCCGGGTCGATGCGGCGGCCGGGCTCGGTGACGACCTCGCCGTTCACGGTGACGCGGCCGGCGGCGATCATGTCCTCGCAGACGCGGCGGCTGGCGACGCCCGCGGCGGCCATCACCTTCTGCAGGCGGACGCCCTGCACCGGCTCGTCGGGGTTCCCGGCGCGGTCGTTCTCAGGGGAGGGGGTCATGGAAGCCTTCCGCCCCGTCGGGGAGCAACGGGGAGATCGGGGGGAGCTCGTCGAGCGAGTTGATGCCGAGCTGCGTGAGCAGGTGGTCTGTCGTACCGTAATGGATCGCCCCGGTCTCGCCGTCCGTGAAGGCCTCGGTCACGAGGCCCCGGGCGAGCAGGGTGCGCACCACGGAGTCGACGTTCACGGCGCGGATGGCGGCGACCTGGCTGCGGCTGATCGGCTGCTTGTAGGCGATCACCGCAAGCGTCTCGAGCGCGGCCTGCGACAGCCGCGTGGGGTTCTGGGTGAGCACGTGGTCGCGCACCACGGTGTCGTACTCGGGCCGGACGTAGACGCGCCATCCGCCGCCGACCTCGCGCAGCTCGAAGCCGCGCCGCACTCCCCCGGTGCGCCCGTCGAAGTCGTCGACGAGCCGCTGGATCGCCCGGCGCACCTCCTTCACGGGCGTGGACGTCGCCGTCGCGAGCGTCGTCGCGCTCTGCGGCTCGTCGGCCACCATGAGCAGCGCCTCGATCGCGCGGTCGAGCTCGAGCGGCGCATCGGCGGCGGGATCCGCGGCGGCGTCCACGGCGGCGGCGTCCGCCGGCTCAGCCGTCATAGCCGGCCCCCAGGCTCGCGAGGGCGTCGTCGGTCCAGCTCTCGGCAGTCCAGGTGAGCGTGAGCTCGCCGAGCGCCTCCGGCTGGTCGAACTCGATCGCCGCGACGCGGTACAGCTCGAGCACCGCGAGGAACCGCGCGATGACGACGCCCGTGACCCCGGCGTCCGCGACGAGCTCCCGGAACGTGATCGGCAGGCCGGCGCGGAGCCGCGCGACCACGACCGCCGCCTGCTCGCGGATGCTCACGAGCGGCGCGTGCAGGTGGTCGAGGCCGACGGTCGGGATCTCCCGCGGGGCGAAGGCGAGGAGCGCGATGGCCGCGAGGTCGTCGGGCGACGTCGTCCAGACGAGCTCCGGCACCTGCGCGCGGAACCGCTCCTCGAGCGGCACGTCGCGGAACGCGCGGCCGGACTCGGCCGCGAGCCGCTCCTGGAACCACGACGCCGCCTGCTTGAACGCCCGGTACTGCAGCAGCCGGGCGAACAGCAGGTCCCTCGCCTCGAGCAGCGCCACGTCCTCGGCGTCCACGAGCTCGCCCTGCGGCAGGAGCCCGACGAGCTTCAGGTCGAGCAGGGTCGCCGCGACGACGAGGAAGGAGCTGGCCTCGTCGAGGTCGTCCGGCCCGTCGAGCCCGCGGATGTGCGCGATGAACTCGTTCGTGACGAGGCTGAGGCTCACCTCGGTGATGTCCATCTCGTGGCTGCCGATGAGCGACAGCAGCAGGTCGAAGGGCCCCTCGAAGTTGCCGATGCTGACGCGGAACGCCCGCTCGGGATCCGTTCGGTGAGCGTCCTCCACCGCGAGGCCGGGCGCGGCCGGGGACGAGCCCCTACGCGACGGCGCCACGCGCGATGAGCTCCCGCGCCACCTTGCGGTACGCGAGCGCGGCCGGGTGCTCGGGCGCGAACTGGATGATGGGCTTGCCCGCCACCGACGCGTCCGGGAACTTGACCGTGCGCCCGATCACGGTCTCGAGCACGCTGTCGTCGAACGCCTCGACCACCCGCTGCAGCACCTCGCGGGAGTGCAGCGTGCGGGAGTCGTACATGGTCGCGAGGATCCCGTCGAGCGCGAGCCCCGGGTTCAGCCGGTCCTTGACCTTCTCGATCGTCTCCACGAGGAGCGCCACGCCGCGGAGCGCGAAGTACTCGCACTCCAGCGGGATGAGCACGCCGTGGCTCGCCGTGAGGGCGTTCACCGTGAGGAGGCCGAGCGACGGCTGGCAGTCGATGAGGATGACGTCGTAGTCGCCGCTCACCTTCCGCAGCACGCTCGCGAGGATCTGCTCGCGCGCCACCTCGTTGACGAGGTGCACCTCGGCGGCCGAGAGGTCGATGTTCGCGGGGATGACGTCGAGGCCCTCGAAGCCCGTGCTCCTGATGGCCTCGCGCGGGTCCTTGACGGTGCCGAGCAGGAGGTCGTAGATGGTGACGGCGTCGTGCGTCTGCACGCCGAGGCCGGCCGACAGCGCGCCCTGCGGGTCGAAGTCGACGGCGAGGACGCGGCGGCCGTAGCTCGCGAGCGAGGCCCCGAGGTTGATGGCGGTGGTCGTCTTGCCGACGCCGCCCTTCTGGTTGCAGAGGGAGATGATCTTGGCGGGCCCGTGGCCATCGAGCGGCTCGGGCTCGGCGAACTCGCGCAGCTCCCGACCGGTGGGTCCGAGCACGGGGACGTCCATTCCCGGGAGCTCGGTCACATCTGGCTTGCGCGTCACGTGGATCTCTCTCTGCCGCTCCTCCGACGCGGTCCCGCCGGATCCTGGAAGTCTACCGGGGAGGGCCCATCACGCCCGGCGGGCACGCGGGTGCGCGGTCGTGTAGACGTCGCGCAGGGTGTCGACGGTCACCCGCGTGTAGATCTGCGTGGTCGCCACCGACGAGTGGCCGAGCAGCTCCTGCACGACGCGCACGTCGGCGCCGCCCGCGATGAGGTGCGTCGCGAACGAGTGCCGGAACGTGTGCGGCGAGATCTCCTCCGTGACGCCGGCGCGCTCGGCGGCCGCCTTGATCACGAGCCACGCGTTCTGGCGGCTGAGCGCGTGGCCGCGGAGCCCGAGGAACAGGGCCGGCGTGGCCGTGCCGCGCGCGGCGAGGACCGGACGGACGCGCACGAGGTAGGCGTCGACGGCGCGGCGGGCGAACGAGCCGACCGGCACGATCCGCTGCTTGCCGCCCTTGCCGAGCACGCGCACCAGCTCGGCGGCCGCGCCGTCGGGCCCGAGCACGTCGTCCACGGTGAGGGCGGTGATCTCGCTCACGCGCGCGCCCGTGGCGTACAGGAGCTCGAGCAGCGCCTTGTCGCGCACGCGGAGCGGGTCGTCGCCGTCGGTCGCGTCGAGGATCCGCGTCATCGTCTCGACGGAGACCGCCTTCGGCAGGCGGCTCGGCAGCTTGGGCGGCCGCGCGTCGGAGGACACGTCGACCTCGACGATGCCCTCCTCCAGCAGGAAGCGGTGGAAGCCGCGGACGCTCGACAGCATGCGCGCGAGCGAGGACGCCGTGAGGCCGCCGTGCTCGGGCGAGCGGACGCGCTGCGCGAACCCGGCGACGTGCGCGGGGGTGGTGTCGGCCGGATCCTGGACGCCCTCCTCCACGAGGTGCTCCGTGTACCGCGCCAGGTCGCGCCGGTACGCCTGCACGGTGTTCCGGGAGAGCCCCCGCTCGACCTCGACGTGCCGCAGCCACCGGTCGACGGCGCGGCGGAGCGCCACGGGCACCTCGGGAGCCGCGTCGTCGGCGGTCACGAGGCGGGCGCGGTCCCGTCCTGGCGGAGCTTCGGGTGGCGGGGCCACGGCGCGTCGGCCGGGCCGAGGTCCGCCCAGCCGCGGGAGCGGGCGACGTGCGCCTGCAGCACCGCGATCACGGTCGACGGGTTCTGGATCCGCCGCTCGAGCACCGCGGTCACGACCTCGTCGAGGTCGACCCAGCGCTTCTCGATGTCGGCCTCCTCGTCGGTGCGCGCGAACGCCTCCGCCGTGGGGGTGAGCCCGCGGGCGAGGTAGACGCGGATGGCCTCGTCGCTGCCGCCGGGCGTCGTGAGGTACTCGGCGAGCACGCTCCACTCCGCGGCCTCGAGGTCGGCCTCCTCGGCGAGCTCGCGCTGCACGGCCGCGAGCGGCGGCTCGTCCGTCACGTCGAGGAGCCCCGCCGGGATCTCCCACTCGCGCATCCGCACCGGGTGCCGGTACTGCTTGATGAGGAGCACGCGGTCCTCGTCGTCGATCGCGAGCACCGCGACGGCGCCCGTGTGGTCGACGAACTCCCGGGTGATCTCGCCGTCGCCGTACCGGAACGTCTCCCGGCGGATGTCCCAGATCCTCCCCGCGAACACCCGCTCGCTCGACGTGATCTCGACGGAGACCGGGTCGTCGTGGAGGCCGTCGGCCGGGGATCCCGTGGCGGCGTCCGTCACGCGACGGCCTCGGCGTCGTCCTCGGCGAACAGGGTGCTCGCCTCCTGGCGGTCGAGGGCCGCGCGGATCAGGCCCGCGAAGAGCGGGTGCGCGCGGTTCGGGCGCGACCGGAGCTCCGGGTGCGCCTGCGTGCCGATGTAGAACGGGTGCACGTCGCGCGGCAGCTCCACGTACTCCACGAGCGTGCCGTCGGGCGAGGTCCCGGAGAACACGAGGCCGGCGTCCTGGATGCGCTCGCGGTACTGGTTGTTGACCTCGTAGCGGTGGCGGTGGCGCTCGTGCGAGACGGGCGCGCCGTAGAGCTCCGCGGCGAGGGACCCCTCGGCGAGGGCGGCCTCGTACACGCCGAGGCGCATGGTGCCGCCCAGGTCGCCGCCCGCGATGATGTCGACCTGCTCGGCCATCGTCGCGATGACCGGGTACTCGCTGTCCGGGTCGAACTCGGTGGAGGACGCGCCCGCGAGTCCCGCCTCGTTGCGCGCGTACTCGATGACCATGCACTGCAGGCCGAGGCACAGGCCGAGCACGGGGATCCCGTTGTCGCGGGCGAACTTGAGCGCGCCGAGCTTGCCCTCGATCCCGCGGATGCCGAAGCCGCCGGGCACGCACAGCGCGTCCAGGTCGCCGAGCCTCTTGGCGGCGCCCTCGGGCGTCTCGCACTCGTCCGACGCGACCCAGCGGAGCTTCACGCGCGTCGAGTGGGCGAACCCGCCGGCCCGCAGCGCCTCCGTGACCGACAGGTAGGCGTCGGGCAGGTCGATGTACTTGCCGACGAGGCCCACCGTGACCTCGTGCTTCGGGTCGTGCACGGCGTCGAGCAGGTCGCTCCAACCGGACCAGTCCACGGCGTCCGTCGCCGGCAGGCCGAGGTGGTCGATGATGTAGCTGTCGAGGCCCTGCCCGTGGAGCATCTCGGGGATGTCGTAGATGCTCGCCACGTCCACCGCGTTCACGACGGCGCGCTCGTCGACGTCGCACATGAGCGCGATCTTCCGCTTGTTGGAGTCGGAGACGGGCCGGTCGCTGCGGAGCACCAGCGCGTCCGGCTGGATGCCGATGGAGCGCAGGGCCGCGACCGAGTGCTGCGTGGGCTTGGTCTTCTGCTCGCCGGAGGCTCCCATGTACGGCACGAGGGAGACGTGCACGAAGAAGACGTTGTTCCGGCCCAGCTCGTGCCGCACCTGGCGTGCCGCCTCGATGAAGGGCTGGCTCTCGATGTCGCCGACCGTGCCGCCGACCTCGGTGATGATGACGTCCGGCTGCGGGTCGTCCGAGGCCTGCAGGCGCATGCGCCGCTTGATCTCGTCCGTGATGTGCGGGATGACCTGCACCGTGTCGCCCAGGTACTCGCCGCGGCGCTCCTTGGCGATGACCTCCGAGTAGATCTGACCGGTGGTCACGTTGGCCGCCTGGTCGAGCTCGATGTCGAGGAACCGCTCGTAGTGCCCGATGTCGAGGTCGGTCTCCGCGCCGTCGTCGGTCACGAAGACCTCGCCGTGCTGGAACGGGTTCATGGTGCCCGGATCCACGTTGAGGTAGGGATCGAGCTTCTGCATCACCACGCGCACGCCGCGCGAGGTGAGGAGGTTGCCGAGGCTGGCCGCCGTGAGGCCCTTGCCGAGGGAGGAGACCACGCCGCCGGTCACGAAGATGTGCCGGGTGGTCTTCCCGCCTGCCGTGCTGGTCGTGCTGGTCGTCGTGTTCGAGTCCGTGTCCGCTGCTGAGTGAATGTCCGCCACGGGCTTCCATCCTACGTGTGTTCCGGCGCCCCGCGACAGCCACGACGCGCGCGGGCCCTCGGCGGACCCGGCCCGCGACCCGCGGAGGCCGGCCCTCAGCGCAGGGAGGCGGCGGTCTCGACCAGCTCGCGGGCGTGGGCGAGCCCGCTCTCGCTGTCGGGGAGTCCCGAGAGCAGCCGCGCCATCTCCTGGATGCGGGCATCCCCCTCGAGCTGCGTGACGCTCGACGCGGTGACCTGCCCGTCACCGCCCTTGACGACGCGCAGGTGGTTCGTCGAGAAGGCGGCGACCTGCGCGAGGTGGGTGACCACGATGACCTGCGCCCGCTCGGCGAGACGGGCCAGCCGCCGGCCGATCTCGATGGCCGCGGCCCCGCCGACCCCCGCGTCGACCTCGTCGAACACGAACGTGGGCACGGGGTCGTCGCCGGCGACGACGACCTCGATGGCCAGCATCACGCGCGACAGCTCGCCGCCGGACGCACCGCGGCCGAGGGGCCGCGCCTCCGCGCCCGCATGCGGCCGGAGCAGGATCTCGACGCGGTCGGCGCCGGACAGGGCCGGCTCCTCGCGGGGGCTCACGCGGACCTCGAGCGACGCGTCCGCCATGGCCAGGGCGCCGAGCTCCGTGGTGACGGCTGCGGCGAGACGCGCTCCGGCCTCCTCGCGGACGGCCGTGACGCGCGCGCCGAGCTCCCCCACGAGCTCCTCGTCGCGCTCCACCTCGACGCGCAGGAGGTCGATCCGGTCGGTGTCGCCGTCGAGCTCCAGCAGGCGCGCGCTGCCCGTGTCGAGGAACGCGATGGCGTCCTCCACCGTCGGCCCGTGCAGGCGGGTCAGCGCGACGAGCTCGGCCCGGCGGTCCTGCAGGGTCTCGAGCTCGCGGGCGCCGTCCGCGTCGAGGCCCGCGAGGTACCCCGACAGCTGCACCGCGATCTCCGACACCAGGATGCGCGCGCTGTCGAGCGACTCGATGACCTCCGCCAGGGCGGGGTCGTGGGCGGCGACCCGGTCGAGGCGGCGGTGCGCGGTGTCGAGCACGGAGGCGGCGTCCGCCATCTCGCCGGAGGCGTCCTCCGCCGACATGAGCTCGTGGGCGGCGGACGCCGCGGCGCGCAGGTCCTCCAGGTTGGTGAGACGGTCGATGCGCTCGCGCAGCTCCTCGTCCTCGCCGGGCTGCGGTGCGACCGCCTCGATGGCATCGATGGCGGCGCGCAGGTCCTCCGCCTCGCGCGTGCGGGCGTCCTGCTCGGCGACGAGGCGGTCGAGCTCCGCGCGCGCGGCCTGCCAGCGGCGGAACACGTCCTGGTACTCACCGAGCACGGGCGCGAGCGCGGATCCGGCGAACCGGTCGAGCGCCTGGCGCTGCGCGGTGGAGGACCGCAGGCGCATCTGGTCGGACTGGCCGTGGACGACCACGAGCTGCTCGCCGATCTCGGTCAGCAGCGCCGCGGGGGCGCCGCGGCCGCCCACCGACGCGCGGCTGCGGCCCTCGGAGGAGAGCTGGCGCGTGACGATGAGCTCGCCCCGCGTGCCGTCGCCGAACGGGTCGACGTCGCCGCCGGCGTCGCGCACGCGCTCCGGCACCGGGCCGTCGGCCGCGATGATCCAGCGGCCCTCGACGACGGCGCGCTCGCTCCCCTGGCGCACCGCTCCGGAGTCGGCGCGCGCTCCGAGCAGCAGCCCGAGGGCCGTGACGACCATGGTCTTGCCCGCGCCGGTCTCGCCGGTGACGGCCGTGAAGCCCGGGCCGAGCGGCAGGGTCGCCTGGCCGATCACCCCGAGGTCGCGGATGGTGATCTCCTCAATCACGGTCGACGGGACCTCTCCAGCCGGTGACCGGCAGCTCGAACTTGTTCACGAGGCGGTCGGTGAAGGGCGACTGCTTGAGGCGCGCGAGGCGCACGGGGATGGTGGAGCGGCGGGCCTCCACGCGGGCGCCGGGCGGCATGTCGCGCGTGCGGCGTCCGTCGCACCAGAGGACGCCGGACCCGGACGTGCGGCGGAGCACCTCCACGGCGACCGTGGACTCGGGACCGACGACGAGCGAGCGCGCGAAGAGCGTGTGCGGACTGAGCGGCACGACGAGCATCGCCTCCAGGCTCGGCCACACGATGGGGCCGCCGGCGGAGAACGCGTACGCGGTGGAGCCGGTGGGCGTGGACACGACCATGCCGTCGCAGCCGTACGACGCGAGCGGGCGCCCGTCGATCTCGACCACCACCTCCAGCATGCGCTCGCGACTGGCCTTCTCGACCGTCGCCTCGTTGAGCGCCCACGTGCGGTAGACGACGTCGGCGCCGACCTTGAGCGTGACGTCGAGGGTCATCCGCTCCTCGACCGTGTAGTCGCGGTCGAGCACGCGTCGGACGGTGGCCGTGAGGTCCTCCCGCTCGCTCTCCGCCAGGAATCCGACGTGCCCGAGGTTCACCCCGAGCAGCGGGACGGAGGTGCCCCGCACCAGCTCGGCCGAGCGGAGGATGGTGCCGTCGCCGCCGAGCACGATGACGATCTCGAGGTCGGCCGTCTGCACGTCCTCGCCGAGCACGGCGACGCCGTCCATCTCGGGGGCGAACGGCAGGATGTCGGCCTTCTCCTCGGCCGTGAGGACGATGCGCACGTCGGCCTCGGCGAGCTGACCGCACACGCTGAGCGCGGCGTCGATCGAGTCGCGGCGTCCCGTGTGCGAGACGACCAGGATGTGCCTCGCGGGTCCAGCCACTTCGCTCACGCTCCTGTGATCTCGTTCGACGTCGATCTCCATTGTGTCGGATTGCTCCCCGCACGACCGCTGAACCAGGCGAGGTACTCCTGGTTGCCCGCTCCGCCGACGATCGGGGAGGGGACGAGGCCGGCCGTCCCGAGCCCGAGGTCCCAGGCCGCCCACAGCACCCGCATCACGGCGTCGTCGCGCAGCCCCGGGTCGTGCACGATGCCCTCGCGGATCCCCGTGCGCCCGACCTCGAACTGCGGCTTCACGAGCAGCACGATGTCCGCGTCGGGCGCGGCGGTGCGCGCGATGGCGGGCAGCACCAGCCCCAGGGAGATGAAGGAGAGGTCGCCCACGACGAGCGCGGGCGCCTCGCCGGCGGCATCCGGCGACGTGACCGCGCGGAGCGACTCCGGGGTGAGGTCGCGGACGTTGAAGCCCTCGACGACGTCCACCCGCGGGTCCGCGCGGATGAGGGGATCCAGCTGGCCGTGCCCGACGTCGAGCGCGACGACGCGTCGCGCGCCCCGCTCGAGGAGCACCTGGGTGAAGCCCCCGGTGGAGGCGCCCACGTCGAGGGCGAGCCGTCCCGCGACCTGCACGCCGTCGAAGGCGTCGAGCGCGCCGATGAGCTTGTGGGCCCCGCGGCTCACGTAGGAGTCGGTCCCCGCGACGGCGACGGCGGATCCGGGGAGCACCTTGACCGACGCCTTCACGACGCCGCGGCCGTCGACCGTGACGAGTCCGTCGGCGATCAGACGCGCGGCGTGGGTCCGGGAGCGGGCCAGGCCGAGCGCGGGCAGCGCGGCGTCGAGCCGCATCCCGCCGCCCGGGTCCGCGGCGGACTCCCCGGCGGGCCCCGTCGGGTCAGCCACGCGCCGCGACCCCGTCGCCGCCCTCGAGCCGCGCGCGCAGCTCGTCGTGCAGGAGCGCGAACGCCGCCGCCCGCTCCCTGAGCGGCTGCTCCTCGATCAGCTGCAGCCGCGAGACGAGCTCCTCGGCGACGTCGCCGTCCTCCGCGGCGTCGTGCCCGGGGGCCGCCGTCCCGAGCCCGTCGTGGGGGTGCGCGTGGTCGCCGCTCACAGCGTCACGCTAGGCCCGACCCGCGGCGGCGCCGGCGGCGACGTAGAGGGACTCGGGCACGTCGAGCCCGTAGATGGGGCGGCCCGAGTTCCAGATCACGGCGCATGCGGCACGGAGCGTGTCGATGGTCGACCCGCCGTCCTTCACGACCTCCACCCGGTCGCCCGCGATGCGGACGGACGCCTTGCCGACCGTCGCCACCCGGCCCTCCTGCGAGAACCGCGTCTCCGGGTACGGCTCGTGCAGCTGCCCGAGGTGCTCGAGGATGAACGTCGGCCGCTGGTCCTCCTCCGCCGCGAGGAGCTGCTTGGCCCGGTCGATGCCGGTCAGCACGTGGACGGACGCCATGCCGGCGCGCGTCGCCCCGAGGATGTCGGTGTCGAGCCGGTCGCCGAGGAACACGGGCCGCTGCGCGCCGAAGCGCTCGCGTGCCACGTCGAAGATCGGCGTCTCGGGCTTGCCGGCGACGACGGGCAGGCGCCCGACCGCCGTGTGCACGGCCGAGACGAGCGTGCCGTTGCCCGGAGCGATGCCCCGCGCGACGGGGATGGTCCAGTCCGTGTTGGTCGCCACCCACACCACGGACGCGTCGGCCAGGGCGAACGCCGCCTCGGCGAGCTGCGTCCATCCGACCTCGGGGGCGAAGCCCTGCACGACCGCCACCGGAGCGTCCTCGACGGAGCGCGTCACGATGTACCCGGCCTTCTCGAGCTCGTGCACGAGCCCGTCACCGCCGACGACCAGCACGGTGGAGCCCGCGGGGACCCGGTCCGCCAGCAGCCGCAGCGCGGCCTGCGGCGACGTCACGACGTCCTCCGGCGCGACGGTCAGCCCGAGCGAGCTGAGGTGCTCGGCGACGGAGGCGTCCGTGCGGGAGGCGTTGTTCGTGATGTACCCGAGCCGGATCCCCCCGTCGGCCGCCAGGTTCAGCGCCTCCACGGCGTGGGGGATGCTGGCGGGGCCCGCGTAGACGACGCCGTCGAGGTCCGCGAGGATCACGTCGACGCCGTCGAGGGGCGTCTGCCCCTTGCCCGCCCTAGCGAACATCGCGGTCGCCCTCGTCGGTCTCGGCATCCGCAAAAGCATCGGCATCGGCATCGGCATCGGCATCGGCATCGGCATCCTCGTCGACGCCAGCGCCAGCCGGCCCCTCCGCGGGGACGCCCAGCTCGTCGTCGACATCCACCGAGATGTCGTCGTCGTCCTCGTCCTCGACGGGCGCCGTCACGGCGTCGTCGGCCGCACCCGCTCCCGCCGCTGCGTCCTCGTCGCCGTCGGCGTCGGCATCCTGGGCGGACACCTGCCCGTCGACGTCCTCGCGGGACTCCTCACCGCGGGCATCGGCCTCGGCATCCGCCTCGTCGACGTCGTGGTCGGAGCCGTCGACATCAGCATCGTCGTCGACCTCCAGCTCCTCCTCGACGACCTCGACCATGTCGTCCCAGCCCTCGTCCGGATCGGCGAACGCCGCCTCGGCCGCATCGGCACGCTGCCTCCAGGCCTCCGCCTCCTCCGACCGGCCGAGCTCCTCGAGCACCTCGGCGTAGGCGTGGAAGAGGTCGGCGCTGTACGAGTACGCGACGTCGCGGTTCAGCTGAGCGATCGACAGCTCGTCGAGGGCCGCCTCGGTCTGACCGAGGTCGAGGCGCGCACCGGACATCGCGATCGCGAGGGCCACCTGCTCCGCCGCGGGCAGCGTCTCCTTGGGGACGGAGCGTCCGAGCTCCAGCGCCTTGTCGGGCCGGCCCTGTCCCCGCTCGCTGTCGACCATGAGGGCGAGCTGGTCGTTCTTCCCGGAGATCCGCCGGTACGTCCGGAGCTCTCGGAGAGCCAGCGCGTAGTCGCCGACGGCGTACGCCGTGATCGCCAGGGACTCCCGGACCACCGCGATGCGGCCGGCACGTCGGGCCGCCGACGTCGCGTGGCGGTGCGCCAGCTCAGGGTCCTCCTCGATGAGACGGGCCGCCATCACGAGGTGCTGCGCCACGCCCTCGGCGTTGTCCTTGCTCAACGTCTTCAACTCGTTGCGGGCGATCCGGTCGAGGTCGCCGGGCTTCACATCCTCCGGGATCTCGGGATCGTCATGCCGCGGCCGGACGGACCGCAGCTCGCGGGCCCGCAGCTGCTCCTCCGTCAGGGCCTCCTCGTAGCGAGGGGCGTCGCGGTCGTTGCGGGCCGGACGTCCGTCACGGGTCCACAGCTTGTCGCCATCGCGGGGCGGACGCGATCCACCACGACCGGCGTCTCGACCGCCGACCTTGGACCAGGGCTTGCGGTCCCCATCACGGGCGGGACGCGCAGAGCTCCCGCCGTCCT
>NZ_JAVCVL010000060.1:0-13037 GCF_032917815.1 Clavibacter sp. MX14-G9D
GCGTGAGGCGCCAGGCGGCGGGCACGGCGACGAGCGCCACGGCGAGGGCGACGGCGACGAGCGCGGGTCCCGGTGCGAGCGGCGCCTCGACGGCGGTCGCGCGCGCCCAGGCGTCGCGGACGATCTCGGCGGGATCCATCGGTGCTCCTCGGGACGGCGCGGCGGGGTCGGCGCGGCGCCCACCCCATCACACGCGCCTGACGGTCGGCCGTCGTCCCTCCGGCGACTACCGTTGTCGGGTGCCTGACACCCCCGTCGCCGACCTCGTCGCGTCCCTGCTGCTCACCGTCCCCGACTTCCCGGAGCCCGGGATCCTGTTCCGCGACCTCACCCCCGTGCTCGCCGACGGGCCCGCCCTCCGCGCCGTCGTCGACGACCTCGTGGCCGCCGTCGGACCCGTCGACGCGGTCGCCGGCGTCGAGGCGCGCGGCTTCCTGCTCGCGGCCGCCGCGGCCTACGCGTCCGGCGTCGGGACGCTCGCCGTCCGGAAGGCCGGCAAGCTGCCCGGCGAGGTGCTCCGGGAGTCCTACGACCTCGAGTACGGGCAGGCCGCCATCGAGCTGCACCCCGGTCAGCTGCCGGCCGGATCCCGCGTGCTCCTCCTCGACGACGTGCTCGCCACGGGCGGGACCCTCGAGGCCGCCGCCCGCCTGCTGGAGCGGGCCGGCTACGAGGTCGCGGGCATCGGCGTGGTCCTCGAGATCGCGGGCCTCGGCGGTCGCGCGCGGCTCGCGGGTCGCGACGTGCACGCCATCATCGCCCTCTGACGTCGCGCCGCGCGGGCGACCGGACGCACGGCGCCTCCGCCCGACCGCGTCATCCCCGAGGACGGGTGCGCCGTGACGGGTCGCCCGGGGACCGGCACCTCCGACGGATCCGGCGCCCAGGGCCGAGCCCCGATGATGGGGGGATGCTCCTGCGCCACCCCCTCCTCGGAACGGCGACGGCCCTGTACCTCGGGCTCGTCGCGTGGATCACGCTGTCGCCGGAGCCCTACGACTCCCGCATCGACGGGTTCCTGTTCCGCGCCCTCGGGGTCCTGCAGCGGCACGACGGCACGGCGTGGATCACGTACTCCCTGGTCGAGGGGGCGGCGAACGTCGCCATGTTCCTGCCCGTGGGCATGTTCCTCGTGCTGCTGCTGGGCCGGCGGAGGTGGTGGCTCGCCGTGGCGCTCGGCGTGGGCCTGTCCGTGCTCATCGAGACCGCGCAGCTGTTCCTCCCGACGCGCGTCTCCGACGTCCGCGACCTCCTGCACAACGGGCTCGGGGCGCTCCTCGGCGTCGTCCTCGTCCTGATCCTCACGGCTCGCTCCGAGAACGCCCGCCGCCGTGCCCTCCGCCAGCGGGCGCGGCAGACCCCGACGGAGCCGCAGCCGCTGGTCGGCACGCCCCGCTGACCCGTCCCGCGGCCCCGACGGCGGACCGCTGCCGGCGCCCGCGCGGTCAGGGGACGCGCCCTCGGCTCGATAGGATCGATGCCGGAAATCAAGGGGTGTGCAGGTGACCGGTACGGAGCTGGATCGCGAGCGCGCGTACGTCTCGCGCCTCTACGGGCGACTCGACGCGGTGCGGGCGGAGACCCGCGAGCAGCTGACCGCGGTGCGGGACAGCCCCACCGGCGGCACGCACCAGAACCGGTCCGAGCGCGACGCGTTCGCCCGCATCTACGAGGACCGCCTGCAGGCGCTCCGCGAGGTCGACGAGCGCCTGGTCTTCGGCCGCCTCGAGTTCGAGGACGGCCACCTCCCCGAGGACGAGCCCCGCCCGCCCGCCCCGGCGGACGCCGCCGACGCGCCGACCGCCGACGGGGATCCCGTCTACCGGTACATCGGCCGCATCGGCCTCCGCGACGACGACCTCCAGCCGCTCCTCCTCGACTGGCGCGTCCCGCAGGCGAGCGCGTTCTACCAGGCCACCGCGGCCACGCCCCTCGGCGCCCGGGCCCGGCGGCACCTCACCACGCGCGGCCGCGAGGTCGTGCACGTCGAGGACGAGGTATTCGACCCGACGCTCCTCGACGAGGGCCGCACCAGCCTCCAGGGCGAGGGGGCGCTGCTCGCCGCGCTCGCCGCGGGCCGCACGGGCCGGATGAACGACATCGTCGCCACCATCCAGGCCGAGCAGGACCGCATCATCCGGTCCGACCTCCGCGGCGTCCTCGTCGTGCAGGGCGGGCCGGGCACGGGCAAGACCGCGGTCGCGCTGCACCGCGCCGCCTACCTCCTGTACTCGCACCGCGACCGCCTCGCCTCCTCGGGCGTCCTGGTCGTCGGTCCCAGCCGCTCCTTCCTGCAGTACATCGAGGCCGTGCTGCCGTCCCTCGGCGAGACCGGGGTGGTGCTCGCGAGCGTCGGCCAGCTCTTCCCCGGCATCGACGCGGCCGCCGAGGACGCTCCCGAGGTCGCGGCGGTGAAGGGCGGATCCGAGATGGCGGGCCTCCTGCAGCGCGCCGTGCGCTCGCGCCAGGTCGTGCCGACCGAGCCCGTGACCCTCGACGTGAACGGCGAGCGCATCGTGCTCGAGCCGTCCCTCGTCGCCGGCGCGCTCCGCCGCGCCCAGGACAGCCGGAAGCCGCACAACGAGGCCCGCGTGGTCTTCAACAAGGCCGCCCTCGGATCCCTCGCGCAGGTCCTCGCGTCCCAGATGCGCCGCAACGGCAGCGCCCTCGACGACAGCGACCTCGCCATGCTCCGCGAGGACCTCCGCACCTCCTACGACGTCAAGGTCGCGCTCAACACCGCGTGGATGCCGCTCACCCCCGAGAAGCTCGTGCAGGACCTCTACGCCCGCCCGCAGTGGCTCGCGTCGCTCACGCCGCGCTGGAGCCCGGAGAAGCGCGCGCTCCTCCGCCGGGACCGGGACGCCGCGTTCACGATCGCCGACGTGCCGCTCCTCGACGAGGCGGCGGAGCTCCTCGGCGAGTTCAGCGCGCAGGCCGACGCGAGCGCCCGGGAGCGGGAGCAGCAGCGCCTCCGCGACATCGAGAACGCCGAGCAGGCCATCGAGAACATGGGCGTCGGCGGCATGGTCACGGCCGAGCGGCTCGCGGAGGGCTTCGCCGAGCAGGCCGCGCGCCGCACCACGGCGGAGCGCGCCGCGTCCGACCGCACCTGGACCTACGGCCACATCGTGGTCGACGAGGCGCAGGAGCTGTCGCCCATGCAGTGGCGCGTGCTCCTCCGCCGCTGCCCGCTCCGCTCCTTCACCATCGTCGGCGACGTGGCGCAGGCGAGCTCCGCCGCGGGCGTCTCCAGCTGGCAGGAGGCGCTCGGCCCGGTGCTCGGGCGCGAGTGGCGCCTCGAGGAGCTCACCGTCAACTACCGCACGCCCGCGCGGATCGCGGAGGCCGCCGAGCGCATGGCCATCGCGCACGGCCTCCCGGTCACCCGCTCCCGCGCCGTCCGCGAGGGCGAGCACCCCATCGACACCGTCGGGGTCGCGGCCGACGAGGTCGTCGCGGCCGTCGTCGACGTGGTCGACGAGGAGCGCGAGGACGGCGACCAGGGCACGCTCGCGGTCATCGCCCGCGACGACCGCGTGGGGGAGCTGCACCGGGCCCTCGCCGAGCGCTTCGGGTCCGCGGTCGGCATCGGCGTCGGCGGCCTCGGCCGGCCCATCGCCGTGCTCGGGTCGCAGGAGGCCAAGGGCCTGGAGTTCGACGTGGTCGTCATCGCCGAGCCGGACGAGATCCTCGCCCACACCTCCCGCGGGGCCGCGGGCCTCTACGTCGCCATGACCCGGCCGACGCAGCGCCTGCACATCGTCACGTCCACCGGCTTCACGGCCTGATCGGACGGCTGCGGCGCCTGCCGCGGGATGCGCACCCGCGGGGTCAGCGGTGCTGGGCGGCGGGGGAGCTGCCCGGGGCAAGGAGATGGGCCGGCCCGATGACGGACCGGCCCCGCGTCCGCGGTCCCGGCGCCGAGACCCCTCTCCGTGCGCCGTCCGTGCGATCGCTCTCCCCATGACATCCGGACCCGTGGTGCATCGCGTCTCTGATGGTCCGGCGCATTGCAGCATCTTCGGAGCGGGTGCCCGATCGGTTGGGGCACGAACGTGACGGCTCCCTGGACGGTCAGCGGACGGGCGCCGGCCAGCGCACGTCGTCGGACGTGAGGAGCGGCTCGTCCGCGCATCCGTCGAGGACGCGCGCCATCGCGTCGTGCTCCGCGCGCGTCACGCTGAGCTCGGTGCGCACCTTCACGGCGACCTGCCGGGCCACGAGCGCGCACGCGTCGGCCGCGTCCTCGGGCAGCCACTCGTCGGCCGTCGCGTCGGACTTCGCGGAGTTCTCCGCGGCGGAGGCGGCGACGAGCTCCAGCGGGTCGTTCGCGAAGGCCGCCCGGTAGTCGGCGTCCCAGCGCCACGCGCCGGAGGACCAGGCGTCGGACAGCGACACCACGTGGTCGATCTGCACGGCCTCGGGGTCGCTCGAGCGGTCGAACCCGATGCGCGCACCCGAGTACGGGTCATCGAGGACGCCCGCCTGCACGACGCAGCCCCGCGTGCCGTCGCGCACCTCCGCGTCGGCGAGGTCGCGCCGCAGCACGTCGTTGCGGGTGTCGCAGCCGTTGCGGTCCACGTCCGTGCGCCACGCGAAGGACTCCCGGTCGTAGCCGGCGACGCGCTCCTCGGTGCGCACCTCGAGCCCCTCGAGGGCGAGGCGCGCGGATCCGCTCGAGCCCGGCTCCGCGCCCAGCCCCGACCCGGGTGCCGATGCCCCGCCGGCGCCGCCGTCCGGTCCGCCCTCGGCCGCGCGCAACTGGACGAGGCCCGCGACGATCAGGAGCACCAGTGCCGCCAGGGTCACCAGCACGGGCGTCCGCCGTCTCCGCCGCCGGCTCACGGGGTCGGGTTCCGGGAGTCGTAGTGCTCGAACGACGGCAGCGAGCGGATGAGGATCCACACCACCACCGCGATCAGCAGCCCGCCCACGAGCGACGGCACCCAGAGCGCCGCGAACGCCGTGACGATGCCGATGTACGCGTCGCCGAGCCGTGGCCCGCCCGTCACGACGACGATGAAGATGCCCTGCAGGCGCCCCCGCATGTTGTCGGGGACCGCGGTCTGCAGCATGGTGTTGCGGAAGATGGAGGAGATGTTGTCGGCCGCGCCGGTGCAGGCGAGGAGCACGGAGGCCGCGACGATGCCGGGCACGCTGGCGTCCTCGATGCGGGAGCCCATGCCGTGCAGGACCCCGGTCTGCGCGAGGAGGAGCACCAGTCCGAAGCCGGCCGTGGAGAGCCCGTAGGCCACGATGGCCCAGCGGATGGCGCGTCCGTGCCGGGTGACCCGGCCGACGGATCCGCTGAGCAGGCTGCTCACGAGGCTGCCGACCGCGCCGGCCGCCGTCAGGATGCCCACGGTCACGGGTCCGCCGCCGAGCACCACCGCGCCGACCGCGGGGAACAGCACGCGGGGCTGCCCGAGGGTCATGGCGATGATGTCGACGATGAACGACATGCGGATGTTCGGCGCGGTCCGCAGGAACCCGAGCCCGTACCGGATGGAGGCGAGCCCCGGCCGCTGCACCTCGCCCTCGGGCGCGATGCGCGGCAGCGCGAGCACGCCCGTGAACGCCGCGAGGAACAGCACGGCGTCCACCGTGTAGGTCCACTGGAACCCGACGGTCGCGACGAGCACGCCCGCGAGCGCCGGTCCCACCGTGACCATGACGCCGAGGCTGATGCCGCCGAGCGCGCTCGCGGCGGGCAGCAGGTGCGCGGGGAGGATGCGGGGGAGGATCGCCTGCCGGCTCGTCCCGATCACGGTCGCCGCCACCGCGTTGAGGATGCTCAGCGCGTAGAGGGACCACACCGTCTCGGCCTGCGTCCACGCGAGCAGGGCCAGCGCGATGGTGGAGCCCCACGCGGCGCAGGAGGCGATGAGCGCGACCTTGCGGCGGTCGAACGCGTCGGCGAGCATCCCGCCGTAGAGGCCCGCGATGATCATCGGCAGCAGCGAGAGCACGCCGACCAGCGCCACCGACCCCGTGGATCCCGTCAGCTCGTACACGTGCAGCCCGATCGCCACGATGGTCATCTGGCTGCCGATGCCCGCGATCGCGTTGCCCGCCCAGAGCCGCGCGAACGCGGGGCTCTCCTTCAGGGGCGCGAGGTCGACGAAGTGGCTGCCGCGCACCTGCCGCTCGTCGGGGATCGGGATGGGGGAGGTCTCGGGCGGGATGCTCACGTGATGCTGCGTCGTCTCTCTAGAGTGGATTTCCACGCTAGCCGAGATCACCGACGCCGCCTCCGGCGAGGAGCGTCCGCCCGCTGATGCAGGGCCCGCCCTCTGGTATGCTCGTGCGGTTGCCGTCTGAACGGCCGCGGATCAAGAGAGCTCGCACATCCTGTGACGGGCGCCGCGCAACGAACACGAGAGGGGATCATCACATGGCTCTGGAAGCAGACGTCAAGAAGGCGATCATCGACGAGTACGCGACCCACCCCGGTGACACCGGATCCCCCGAGGTGCAGATCGCGCTCCTCACCAAGCGGATCACGGGCCTCACCGAGCACCTCAAGGAGCACAAGCACGACCACCACACGCGTCGTGGCCTGCTCCTCCTTGTCGGCCAGCGTCGTCGTCTCCTCGGCTACCTGTCCAACGTCGACATCGAGCGCTACCGCGCCCTGATCGCGCGCCTGGGCATCCGCCGCTGACACGCACCACCCGTCGCTGATCGCATCACGACGCACGGACGAGCCGTCACCCTCCGGGGTGGCGGCTCGTCTTCCGTTAAGGGGAGCGACGCCCGCTCGACACCCGGAGCAGCACGTCCTCCGGGGCCCGCGAGGGGCCGGGTGCTACCATGTCCGAAGTGATCCAGCGGACGCCCAGCGTCACGATGCGATCACGACAGATGGAGCTGGCCGGCAGGAGCTGGTCGTTGGTGGTGGTATTCCGAGTCGCTCGGAGCATTCCCACTGATGGCCAGACATGCGCCCGCCGCCCTCGGCCACCGGCCGATGAGCGGAACCAGCCGCGCACGTGCACCCGGATCCCGCATCAGGCGGGCTCCGACGTGTCGCCTCGCCCGCTCCTCCTCTGTCGCAGGAGGTCCGCATCCACACGGGATGCAGGACGAGCGCCCGACGGGCGTCGCCGAGAGGCGCAACACGAAGGAGAGAGACCTCAATGGAAGGTCCAGAGATCAAGTTCGCCGAGGCAGTCCTCGACAACGGCAAGTACGGAACGCGCACGGTCCGGTTCGAGGCCGGCCGCCTCGCGCAGCAGGCTCAGGGCGCGGTCGCCGCGTACCTCGACGAGGACACCATGCTGCTGTCCGCCACCTCGGTGGGCAAGCACCCGAAGGACAACTTCGACTTCTTCCCCCTGACCATCGACGTGGAGGAGCGCAGCTACGCCGCGGGCAAGATCCCCGGCTCGTTCTTCCGTCGCGAGGGCCGCCCCTCCACCGAGGCGATCCTCGTCTGCCGCCTCATCGACCGGCCGCTGCGCCCGTCGTTCATCACGGGCCTCCGCAACGAGGTCCAGGTCGTCATCACCGTCCTCAGCATCGCGCCGGACGAGTTCTACGACAGCCTCGCCATCAACGCGGCGAGCGCCTCGAGCATGCTCTCGGGCATCCCGTTCTCCGGCCCCATCGCGGGTGTGCGCCTCGCGCTCATCGGCGACCAGTGGGTCGTCTTCCCCAAGCACTCGCAGCTCAAGGAGGCCGTCTTCGACATCACCGTCGCCGGCCGCGTCGTCACCGACTCCGAGGGCAACGAGGACGTCGCGATCATGATGGTCGAGGCCGAGGCCACCGAGGGTGCCTGGGACCTCATCCAGGGCGGCGCCACGAAGCCCGACGAGGCCATCGTCGCGCAGGGCCTCGAGGCCGCGAAGCCGTTCATCCAGCAGCTCGTCGCCGCGCAGGCCTCGCTCGCGCAGCAGGCCGCGAAGCCCACGGTCGACTACCCCGTCTTCCTGCCGTACGCGCAGGAGACCTACGACGCCGTCAGCGCTCTCGCGCTCGACGAGCTCGGCACCGTGTACCAGACCGCCGACAAGATCGAGCGCCAGGACGCGGACGACGCCCTCAAGACCCGTACCAAGGAGGCCGTGGCCGCCAAGGTCGAGGCCGGCGAGCTGCCGCAGTCGGCGCTCACCGAGTTCTCCGCGGCGTACAAGTCCGTCACGAAGACCGTCGTCCGCGGCCGGATCCTCCGCGACGGCATCCGCATGGACGGCCGCGGCCTCGCCGACATCCGCCCGCTCGACGCCGAGGTGCAGGTCATCCCGCGCGTCCACGGGTCGGCCATCTTCCAGCGCGGCGAGACCCAGATCCTGGGCGTCACCACGCTGAACATGCTCAAGATGGAGCAGCAGATCGACTCGCTGAGCCCCGTCACGAAGAAGCGCTACCTGCACCACTACAACTTCCCGCCCTACTCCACCGGTGAGACCGGTCGCGTCGGGTCGCCGAAGCGCCGCGAGATCGGGCACGGCTTCCTCGCCGAGCGCGCCCTCGTGCCGGTGCTGCCGAGCCGCGAGGACTTCCCCTACGCGATCCGCCAGGTGTCGGAGGCCCTCGGGTCCAACGGCTCTACGTCGATGGGCTCCGTCTGCGCCTCGACCCTGTCGCTGCTGAACGCGGGCGTGCCGCTGCGCGCGCCCGTCGCCGGCATCGCCATGGGCCTCGTGTCCGACACCGTCGACGGCCAGGTCCGCTACGCGGCCCTCACCGACATCCTCGGTGCGGAGGACGCGCTCGGCGACATGGACTTCAAGGTCGCCGGCACGTCGGAGTTCGTCACGGCCATCCAGCTGGACACGAAGCTCGACGGCATCCCCACGTCGGTCCTCGACGGCGCCCTCAAGCAGGCGAAGGAGGCCCGCACGGCCATCCTCGGCGTGCTGAACCAGGCCATCGACGCCCCCGACGAGATGGCCCCGACCGCGCCCCGCGTGATCTCGGTCAACATCCCCGTCGACAAGATCGGCGAGCTGATCGGCCCGAAGGGCAAGACGATCAACGCCATCCAGGACGAGACCGGCGCCGACATCTCCATCGAGGAGGACGGCACCGTGTACATCGGCGCCGTCGACGGCCCGTCGGCGGAGGCCGCGCGTGCGCAGGTCAACGCCATCGCGAACCCGACGAACCCGGAGGTCGGCGAGTCCTTCCTCGGCACCGTCGTCAAGATCGCGACGTTCGGCGCGTTCGTCTCGCTGCTCCCCGGCAAGGACGGCCTGCTGCACATCAGCGAGGTCCGCAAGCTCGCCGGCGGCAAGCGCGTCGAGAACGTCGAGGACGTCCTCGGCGTCGGCCAGAAGATCCTGGTGGAGATCACCAAGATCGACGACCGCGGCAAGCTCTCGCTCGCGCCCGTGATGGAGGAGGCCGCCGATCAGGAGGGCTCCGCCGCCGCGAGCGACGGCCCCGAGGGCCCCGCGGAGGGCTAGGCCCCACCGCACCCCGCACGGCCCGGATGCCCGTCCCACCTCGGTGGGGCGGGCATCCGTCGTGTGCGGCTACTTCCCGTCGTCCGGATCCGTCGGGTACGGCTCGTCGGGGGCGGCCGGCACCGAGACGGAGGGCACGGGCGCCGGGTCCGCCGGGGCGCCGGACGCGCTCGGGGCCGGGGTCGGCTCGGGCGTCGGCGCGTCGGTCGGCTCGGGGTCCGGCGTCTCCGTCGGCGTCGGCGTGGAGCCGGGCGGCGCGCTCGGCGAGCTGGACGACGGGATGGGCGTCAAGGGTCCCGCCCCTCCGCGCGTGAGCGCGATCGCCGTGATGATGCCCGCGACCACGACGGCCACGGCCAGCAGGGCGAGGATCAGCGCCAGGCGCCGCCGGCGCGGTCGGGCGTCCTCGCCCTGTCCCGCACCGTCGCGGCGGCGGCCCTCGCCGGCGAGCGTCACGTCGTCCCCCTCGTCCGGCCCGGTCAGTCCGCGACGGTGATCGCGGTGCCCACGAGCTGGGCGCGCCCGATCACGTGCGGCAGCATCAGGAACCCGAGGATCGCGGGGGTCGCGCCCTCGGGGATCTCCAGCGACTCGACGTCGAGCGCGGTGACGATGAAGAAGTACCGGTGCGTGCCGTGGCCGGCCGGCGGCGTCGCCCCGGCGAACCGCGTCTCGCGCGCCTCGTTGTGCATCGTCACGGCGCCCTCGGGGAGGAGGCCCGCATCCGGGTCCCCCGCGCCCGCCGGGAGCGACGTGGTGGATGCGGGGATGCCGCGCACCGCCCAGTGCCAGAAGCCGCTGCCCGTGGGGGCGTCGGGGTCGTAGGCGGTGAGCACGTAGCTGCGGGTGGCCGCGGGGGCTCCCGTCCATGTGAGGGCGGGGGAGCGGTCCTGTCCGCCCTGTCCGGCGCCTCGGGCGGACTCGGGCAGCGGCGCCCCGTCCGCGAAGTCCGGGCTGGTGAGGTGGAAGGGGGCGGCATCCGGCAGGCGGTGCAGCGGGTCGTTGGGCACGATGGTTCCTCTCGGTTGTGCTTTCCCCACCAGCCTCGCACGGTGCGCCGGGATGCGGCCGGGAGGCGGTCGGACGGCGTCGCCGGGACGTCCGCGGCGGCCGGCCCGCCCTCCCGTCGCGTCCGCCGGGCCCCCGAAGAGGGGCTGGGTCGGGGACGCCGAGCATCGTTACCGTGGTGGGGCGGGCAGGTCCACGGGATCGCCCGCTTCCGGGGGACGCATCGGGGGATGCAGACCGCCGAGGGGTGCCGGGGTCGGGGGATCCACGGCACCCCTTCCGGCTCCGCTGGCCCTGCCGTCCGCCGCGTCGGCCGCGCCCGGCGGGTACGGGTCCGGGTGCATGTGCGATTGCGATCGCGTCGTGGCCGCGTCCCGCCTGTCCTGCGGACGAACCACCGGATGCAAAACCCTTGGTACGCAAATCTTTCGCCTGCGTGAGGGCTACGCTCGACAGGTGACGTCATCCCCTCCCACCGCCTCCGCCGTCACGCCCGCGCCCCAGCCCCGACGCCGTCGCGCCGGAGCGCTCGTCGGGCACCGGACTCGGCAGCCGCAGCGTCGCGCGGAGCCCGCCACGCTGGCCGAGGCGACCGTGCAGGCCGCCGGCGCCCTCGTCCTCGAGGCCGTCGCGGAGCCCGGTCTGCGCAGCGGCGGCAGCATCCCGCATCCCGCGCGGCACCGCGTCATCGGCGACACGGACCTCCGCGTGTTCCCCCTCGCGCTCGGCGGCAACGTCTTCGGCTGGACCGCGGGCGCGGAGGACACCTCCGCGATCCTCGACCGCTACCAGGAGGCGGGCGGCAACTTCATCGACACCGCCGACTCCTACGCCAGCGGCCGCAGCGAGCACATGATCGGCTCGTGGATGCGCGAGCGCCGGAACCGCGACTCGATGGTCGTGGCCACCAAGATCGGCAAGAGCGAGGACTTCCCGGGCCTCGGCGGCTCGCGCATCGAGCGCGCGGTCGACGCCAGCCTGTCGCGCCTCGGGACCGACCACGTCGACCTGCTCTACTTCCACTGGGACGACCTCGACGTGCCGCTGGAGGAGAGCCTCTCCGCCGCCGGCCGCCTCATCGCCTCCGGCAAGGTGCGCCACCTCGCCGCGTCGAACTACGCCGCCGAGCGCCTGCTGCACGCGCGGATCATCGGCGGGCTGTACGACGCGCCGCGCTTCGTCGCGCTGCAGACGCACTACAACCTCGTGAACCGCGCGCCGTACGAGTCGGACTACCTCGACGTGGTGCGCGGCCAGGAGCTCTCCGTCATGCCCTACTTCGCGCTGGCGAACGGCTTCCTGACGGGCAAGTACCGCACCCGCGACTCGGTGCGCGAAGGTGCACGGGGCCAGCGCGCCGCGAAGTACCTCAACCGCCGCGGCCTCCGCGTGCTCACCGCGCTCGACGAGATCGCGGAGCACCACTCGGCCAGCGTCGCGACGATCGCGCTGGCCTGGCTCCTCGCCAAGCCCGGCGTCGTCGCCCCGGTCGCGAGCGCCAGTCGCCCCGAGCAGGTCCACGACCTGGTCCGGGCCGCCCACATCCAGCTCTCGCGCCACGACGTCGCCCGGCTCGACCGCGCCTCCGACTAGCCCTTCACAACGCGCGCCACGCTCCTGCCCTGCCCGCGATGTGGAGGGCCGCGCCGAGGCGTGCGCCTCCCCGGCTACCTTGCCGGGACCCGCGACGCCGGCGCCCCTGCGCCCGCATCCGCGCGGGATTCCGCATGCCCCGGGGGAGACGACCTTGCACGATCGACCGCGCCATCCGATGCCACGACGACGCAGGCCCGTGGCCACGGGCTCGCTGGTCGTCCTCGTCGCGGGCTCCCTGCTGTCCGGATGCGCGGCTCCGCCGCCCGAGCCCGTCCCCTCCCCGGTCCCGTCCCTCACCCAGGAGCAGCAGGACGACGCCGCGTTCCGCGACGTCATGACCCGCTACGTGGACCTCGACGCGAACACGGACACGGAGGAGGACCTGGCCGCGCTGCTGACAGGCGATGTCCTCGACGCCGAGAAGGCCGGACTGGCTGATGCGCGGCAGTCGGGTATCCGCACGAGCGGCAAGGACGCCATGAGCGGATTCGAGGTCACGGATCGTGGTCTCGATCCGTCGGGCACGCAGTACATGACAGCTCAGCTGTGCCTTGACCAGAGTGGTACGCGCTTCGTCGACTCGAGCGGAAAGGACATGACGCCCGAGCGAGATCCGCGCCTGTCCCTGCAAGTGAAGGTGGTCAAGTCCGAGAAGGACCCGTGGCGCGTGAGTGACATCGTCCGCAACGAGGACGTGCACGCATGCGGATGAAGCGGGCATCGGCCGTGATCGTCCTCGTCCTCGTCGTGGGTGCGATCGTCGGGACGGGACCGGCGGCACACGCCTCGGGTGAGTTCTGTCCGGTCACGCACAGCCAGTCGGCGGCGTGCACGTCAGGAGGGATCGGTGACGGGTCGGTCGCCGTCCATGCACGAGAGAGCATGGGCGCTCCCGAGCGTGCCGCAGACATCGCCCCGGTCACGAGGGTCCCCTTCTCGTCCCGACATTCGTCGACGCCGCTGATCCTGCATCCGGTGTCGCGGCAGGACCGGTTGGCGGCGGATGCGGATGGTGGG
>NZ_JAVCVL010000061.1:0-13010 GCF_032917815.1 Clavibacter sp. MX14-G9D
CCCGCCATTCCGTCTCGGTGAGCGCGATGACCTCGAGGCGCTCGTCGGCCTGCTGCATGGTGCCTCTCTTCCCAGGCGGCTCCGCCATCCCCTCGACGGTAGGAGGGGAACGGGGCGGCGCCGACGGGGTTGACAGCTCCCGGGGACGGATGCGGGGCGGAAGCGGCCGGGAGGGGAGGCGCGGGGTCAGGGCGGCGGGGCGGCTGGGAAGGCGCACGTCCGGACGGGGGCGCGGACGCGGGCGGGACGGGCACCGCCCGGACGCGGCACCGCCCGGCCCTCCAGGGGAGGTCCGGGCGGTGCGGTCTCGATGTGCGGGACTACTGGCCGAGCTTCTGGTCGGCGACGTCGCCGGCCTTCTCCGCGGCGCCGTCGGCCTTGCCGCCGGTCGCGGTGCTGGCGGCGTCCTGGCCCTTGTCGATGGCCCCGTCCGTCGCCTGCTCGCCCTTGTCGCTGTCGATGAGTCCCTTGGCCTTGTCAGCGAGATCTGCCATGTCGTCCTCCTCCTCCTCTGCGGAAGCGCCCCGGTCGGGGCGCACCTCCACCCTGCTCCGATCCGGCGCGAGCGGCATCCCCCCGTCGCGGATGCGAGGCTGGATCCATGGACCCGATCGACCCCCGCCGCCTCGCCGGCGTGCTCGCCGACCCCGAGCTGCGGGCCGCCTACGCGCGCGTCGTGCTCGGATCCGGCCTCGACGACGCCCTGGCGCACCTCTCGCCGGCCCGCCGGAGGAAGGCGCGCGCCTCGCTCGTGGGATCCGGGCTCGTCGCGCTGGACGCCGACGGCCGGGCATCCGCGCCCGACGCGGTCTTCCGCGCGATCCTCGCCCAGCAGCCCGCGACCCCGCCCGCCCAGGGCGTCGAGCGCTTCCTCCGCGACGGCCGCATCGCGGCATGGCCGGCCGGCCCCGCCGACCTCGACGCGCTGCTCCGCCACGTCGTGGAGGGGGTGCTGCGCCCGGACGAGGTGGTGGACGAGCGGACCCTCACCGGGCGCCTCGTGCGTGTGACCGACGACCACGCGCTGCTGCGCCGCCACCTCGTGGACGCCGGGCTCGTGCTGCGCACCCGCTCGGGCTCCGAGTACGCGCGCGCCGGCGACGCCGACGGCACAGGCACCGGCACCGGCACAGGCACCGGCACCGCAGCGGGGGCGGACTAGCGGGTCAGCCCGCCGCACCGCCCGCGTACCGCACGCACACCGCCGACACGTCGTCGCCCATGGCGCCGCGGCCCGTGGCGGCCGCCGCGGCGTCCGCGATGCGGCCCACGGTCTCGGCCGCGTCCGTCGCGGAGCGCACCAGGTCGACGAGCGGCCCCACCGAGTCGAGCGACCCGTCGAAGAGGTCGAGGGCGCCGTCGGTGAAGGTGATCAGGCGGTCCCCGGGGGCGAGGCTCCCGCTGCCCGTCGCCCACTCCGCGTCGGGCACGACGCCGAGCGGCAGGCCGAGGGCGGGCACGGTCTCGTGCGTCCCGTCCGCACGCAGCACCACCGTGAGCCCGTGGCCGCCGTCCGCGTAGGAGAAGGCGCCGGTGGATCCGTCGATGCGGCAGTGCAGGAACGTCGCGAACGTCTCGGTGACGTCGAGGTCCCCCTGCAGCTGCCCCTGGACGGCGAGCACGGTCGCCTCCGCGTCGGGCCCGCGGTGCGCCTGGAACGCCGAGCGCACGGCGGAGGCGAGGATCGCGGCGCCCGCGCCCTTGCCCATGACGTCGGCGATGGTGACGTGCAGCCCGTCGGCGTCCTCGCCCCAGGAGTAGAAGTCGCCGCCCACGCCGCGGGCGGGCAGGCTGACGCCCGCGAGGTCGTAGTCCGGCCAGAGCGGGCGGTCGACGGGGAGCAGGCGCCGCTGGACCTCGCCGGCCAGCTCGTCGTCCTGGCTGTCGCGGAGCTCGCGCTCCACCCACGCGCCCATCTCGTCGAGGAGCCGCTCCTCGGCCGGTGCGAGCTCACGGGGGACGGTGTCGACGAGGCACAGCGTGCCGACCGTCTGCCCGCCGGAGCGCAGCGGACGCCCGGCGTAGAAGCGGATGTGACGGGGCCCGGTGACGGTCGTGCGGTAGGAGAACCGCGGGTCGGCGGTCGCGTCCGGCACCACCATGATCTCGGACGCCCGGATGGTCACGTCGCAGAACGACTGCGTCCGGTCGGACACGAGCGAGACGCCCGCGGGCTGCGGCGACTTGGTGAACTGCTCCCGCTCGCCGAGCAGGTTGATCTCGGCCACGGGCACGTGGAACAGCTCGCGCGCGATGCGGGTGACGCGGTCGAAGCGCTCCTCCGCGGTGGATCCCACGAGCCGCAGGTCGCTCACGGCCCGCAGCCGGGCCTGCTCGGCGGTGGCCGCCTCGGCGGTCGAGCGGCCGGCCGGATCGGATCCGCCTGCCCGCGCGACGGGTTCCTGCATGGCCATGTCGTACCCCCTGTGCATCGGCGGGCGCCGGCCGCGCGGACGGGTGACCCGCCTCGCGCACGATCCCCCCTGGATCGCCGCGCCCGGTGCCGAGTGTACGGGCGCGCCCTGCACGCGACCCGGGGCCGGGGCGGCCGTCAGACCTCGACGGTCGCGGGTCAGCCCTTCTCAGCACCTTCCGTCGTGTTCATGATCCGGCGCTGGAACACGAAGAACAGCACAGCCACGGGGATCGACATGAGCACGGCCGCCGCGAGCTGCAGCGGGTACTGGTTGCCGGCCCCGAGCTGACCCGAGACGAGCGAGGCGACGCCCGTCGTCAGCGTGTTGAGGTCCGGGCTCTGCCGTGAGACGACGAAGTGCGAGAACTCGTTCCACGACCCCTGGAAGGAGAGGATCAGCAGGGTGATGACGGCGGGCCGGGCCATCGGCAGCACGATGGAGCGGAACGTGCGGAAGATGCCGGCCCCGTCGATCCGCGCCGCCTCCTCGATCGAGGCGGGGATCGAGTCGAAGAACTGCTTCATGATGAAGATGCCGGCGGCGTCCGCGAGCAGCGGGATGATCATGCCCGCGTAGCTGTCGTAGAGCCCCAGCTGCTTGAGGATGAGGAAGCGCGGGATCAGGAGCACCACCGCGGGCACGCTCATCACGCCGATGAACCCGGCGAACAGCAGGTTCCGGCCGCGGAACCGCAGGCGCGACAGGGCGTACCCGGCGAGCGAGTCGAAGAACACTCGGCCGAAGGTGACGCACAGCGTGACGAGGGTGGAGTTCAGCGCCCACAGCGGCAGCGGGACGTCGGTGAAGAGGCGCTCGTAGGCGGCGAACGACCACGTGGCGGGGATGAGCGAGAGCGGGTCGCCCGTCGCGTCCGCGTCGGTCTTCATCGACGAGGCGATGGAGATGAGGAACGGGTAGATGTATACGAGCGCGAGGCCGACGAGCAGCAGGTAGCCGCCCGCGACCGACAGGCGCGCCCGCGGCGTCAGCACGCGCCGTCGCTGCGGCGGCGTGCCCTCCGGCGGGACCTCCGCCACGGTGGCCGGGGTGGTGCCCACGGCGGTCTGCTGGATCGCGCTCATCGCGCCTCCCCCGTCCTCGCGGCGCGCCGCGTCCGGCGCGGACGCTCGCCGCGGTCCGCGAGCAGCGCCCGCTGCATGAGGGTGAGCGCCACGATGATGAAGAAGAGGATGAACGCGATCGCCGCGCCCTGCCCCCACTGCAGGTCGGTGAACGACGTCGAGTAGGCGAGGTACGCCGGGGTGAGCAGCGACTTGCCGGGAGCGCCGCCGCCGGTGAGGTAGATCTGGTCGAACACCTGCCAGGTGCCGATGAGCCCCAGCGTGAGGACCGTGAAGAGGGTGGGCTTCAGCATCGGCAGCGTCACGGAGAAGAACTTCCGGAAGACGCCGGCGCCGTCCATCATCGCGGCCTCCTCGATCTCGCCGCCGATGCTCTGCAGCGCCGCGAGGAACAGGAGCATGAAGGTGCCGGAGGTGGTGAAGACCGCCATGGCGATCAGCACGCACATCGCCACGGACGGGCCCGACAGCCAGTCCCACCAGGTGAGGCCGAGCGGCGCGGCGCCCGTGAGCGCGGCGGGCGCCTGGTCGACGCCCGCGAGCCCGAGGAGGGCGTGGAGCACGCCGGTGGAGTCGGCCATCCAGGTCGGCCCGGAGGCGCCGAACCAGCCGAGCACCGCGTTGACGACGCCCGACGCGGAGAACAGGAACAGGAAGATCACGGTGATGGCGATGGAGGAGGTCACCGACGGGAAGTAGAACGCGGTGCGGAAGAAGCCGCGGCCGCGGAGCACCCTCCGGTTGACCTGCACCGCGAGGAACAGGGCGAGCGCGGTCTGCAGCGGCACGACGAGGAGCACGTAGTAGACGTTGTTCCGGATCGCCGTGCCGAAGTCCTTCTGCGCGAGGCCCGGGTCGGTGAGCACCGCCTGGTAGTTGTCGGCGCCGACGAAGCGCGCGGTGTCGCCGAGCGGCGAGCCGAGGCCGTTCCAGTCGCTCATGCTCACCCAGAGCGCGAGGCCGATGGGGAGCACGAGGAACACGCCGACGATGACGATGGCCGGGAGGGTGAACAGCCAGGCGTAGCGGGTCTCCCGGCCCCGGATCCCGGGACCGCGCGTGCGGCCCCGGGGTGCACGGCCGCCGGACGCGGCGCCGCGGGCGGCGGGACGGTCCGCCACGACCTGACTGCTCATCGCCGGCTCCTAGCCCTGCTTGGCGTTCGCGGTGTCGAGCGCCGCCTGCAGGTTGGTCTGGAAGGCCTGGAGGATCTCCTCCGGGTCGCCCGTCGCGATGCCCTCGAGCTCGGAGTTGAAGTCCGTGATGACCGTGGCGGCGCCCGCGAAGGCGACCGGGTTCACCGCGTAGTCCACGCCCGCGACGAACGCCTGGTTCTCCGGGTACTTCGCGGCGTACGCCTCGGCGCCCGACTCGGTGGAGGGGATCACGCCGAACGCGTCGGCGAAGGCCATCTGCTGGTCGTCGGTGGTGAGGGCGGCCACGAGCGACTCGGCGGACTCGGTGGTGTCGCTCCCGGCCGGGATGCCCCAGCAGTTGCTGAAGGAGAAGGTCGACCTGCCGCCGGGGCCCGCGGGGAGCTCCGCGACGCGGTACGCCACGTCGGGGTAGTCGGCCGAGAGCGCGCCGTCGATCCAGGGCCCCTCGATGACCATCGCGGCCCGGCCCTCGCCGAACGCCTCGCCGGCCCAGCCGGAGTCGAGGGCGGAGGGGAACTGCAGCACGCCCGCGCCCAGGAGGTCCTTGACCTCCTGGAGGCCCGCGACGTTCTCCGGGCTGTCGGCCGTGACGGTCCTCCCGTCGTCGGACACGAGCTGCCCGCCGGCCTGGTTCATGAACAGGCCCATGCGCGCGTACTCCGGCCCGAAGGAGAGGCCCGTGACGCCGTCGGTCGTCAGCTTCTCCGCGACGGTCCGCAGGCTCGCCCAGTCGGTGGGGATGTCGGCGTCGGTGAGGCCGGCGGCCGCCCACAGGTCGGTGTTGATCACGAGGCCGAGCGTGGAGAAGTCCTTCGGCTCGCAGTAGAACCGCCCGTCGTAGGTGAAGGCGTCTCGGAGCGCCGGGTAGAAGGCGTCCGCGTCGCCCGCGTCCTCGGCATACGGCTCGAGGTAGCGGTTGCTGGCGTAGGTCTGGAACTGGTCCCAGCTCATGTAGAAGAGGTCCGGCGGGTTCCCGCCGGAGAAGCCCTGGCCGAGCTGCTGCGTGAGGTCGCTGGCGATGACGGTGTCGACCGTGGTGCCGTTCTCCTGTGCCCAGGCGTCGTTGGCGGCCTTCACCGCGGCGCCCTCGGCGTCGCTCGACGAGGCGATGAGGACCGTCAGGCCGGCGGCCTCGCCGGATCCGGATCCGGATCCGCTCGAGCACGCCGACATGCCGACGACGAGCCCGGTGGCGAGGATCGCGGCACTCCATCGTGCCGTCCGTGTGGTGTTCATTGCTGGCCTTCCATGGGGGATGCGCGCCGCGGGGGCGGCGGGGTGGGGGGTGCGCCGCGGACGCGGCGAGGGGATCAGGGAGCGGGGGCGCCGGCCGGGTCGGCCGGGGGCGAGGCGACGGGGGCAGGGGCGTGGTCGAGGTGCAGGGGCGAGCGCACGACGAGGCGGGGCGTGATGAGGCGGTGGGCCTCCCCCGCGGCGAGGCCGCCGCGGGGGACGACGTCGGATCCGGTGCTGCCGAGGAGCAGGTCGAGCGCTCCCGCCGCGACGGCGGCCATGTCCTGCTCCACGCTGGAGATGCCGAGGGCCGCGGCGACCGGGGTGTTGTCGAACCCGATGACGGCCACGTCCGACCGGTCGAGGGCCGTGGCGGCCATGGAGGCGCCGAGGGCCGCGGAGTCCGAGACGCAGACGACCGCCTGGATGCCCGGCTGGGCGAGGAGCAGGTCGCGCGCGGCGGCGCGGGCGAGGTGCACGTCGTTCGGGGTCTCCACGTCGAGGAGGTCGAGCTCGTCGGCGCTGAGGCCGGAGCGCGCGGTCATGGCGTCCCACCAGCCGGTGCGGCGGTCGTCGCCCGTGCCCGCGTCGCTCGGCCAGCCGAGGAAGGCGATGCGCGTGAGGCCCCGGTCGAGCAGGTGGTCGGCGGCCTGGCGGACGCCCGCGGCGCCGTCGACGTCGACCCACAGGTGCTCCGGGCTGTTGACGTCGTCGACGCCCCACGGCCGGCCGAACGCGATGAACGGGAGGCCGTTCTCGGTGAGCCAGCGGCTGCGGGTGTCGCCGGCGAAGGTGGCGGTGAGCACGATCGCGTCCACGTCGGCGCCGTCGCGCAGGCGAGCGAGCTCGGCGATCTCCTCCTCCGGTCCGGACGCCGTGTAGAGCAGCACGCGCAGCCCGCGGGTGGCGGCGAGCTCGGTGACCGCATGCAGGAACCGGTCGAGGAGGGTGCCGGAGATCCCGTCGAGCACCGGCTCCAGCCGCACGCCGATGGTGGCGGACTTGCGGGTTCGGAGGCGCCGGGCGGAGGCGTCCGGGCGGTAGCCGAGCTCCCGGATCGCGGCGGCGACCCGCTCGCGGGTGGCGGGGCGGACGATGTCCGGCGAGTTGATGACGTTGGACACGGTCTGGCGCGAGACGCCGGCGCGCTCGGCGACGTCGGACACGGTGGGCAGACCGGCCATGCGCTCCTCCTCGGTCGTGGCTGCGGGCCGGGCGGGTGCGCTCGACGGTGGGCAGCGGATCCGACGCCCGGACCCGACGCGACGCGGACGCCGGCGGATCTTTTTTTGGAACGATCAAATCGTGGGTGCTACGTTACATCGCGAGCCGGTCCTGTCAACCATCCCGACGCCGGACGGCCTCCCGCACCGCCTGCCCGCCCTCCTCGCGGGGGCAGCCGTCCCGACCCGACGAGGAGTCGACCGTGAACGACCGCCCTGCCGCATCCGATCCGCTCGCGGCCGTCCGCCGCGACGAGACCCTGCAGCCGCTGCTGCACGCCGAGACCGTGCTGCTGCGCGCACCCGTGCAGGCGTGGTCGGCACCGGACGGGGACATGGGCGGCGCGCCCGTCCACGGCCTCTACCTGGGCGACGCGCGGATCCTCTCCCACGTCGCCCTGACGGTCGGCGGGCAGCGCGGCGAGCCGATCGCGCACGGCCGCCGCTCCGCCTCCGCGGGCGAGCACGTCGCGCTCCTCCGCCACCTCGACGACGCCGACGCCGACCCGCGCGTGCGGCTCGTGCGTCGCCGGGAGGTCGACGGCACGTCCCTGCGGGAGACGGTGACGCTCGAGTCGGCCCGGACGACGGCCGTGACCACGGTCGTCGAGGTCCGGCTGCGCGCCGACGCGTCGGTGATGCACGTGATCAAGGCGGGTCTCGTCGACGACGTCGAGCCGCGTCCCGCCATCACCGACGACGGCGTGGCGTGGGAGACCGACGGCACCGACGCCCGCCTGCTCGCCCCGGGGGCCGAGGTCGCGGTGGACGGTCGCGCCGTCGTGCTCCGCTGGTCCGTCGTGATCCCGGCGCGCGGCCGCGTCGCGGTGTCCTGGTCGGTGACGGCGGCGAGCCGCACGGCCGTCGTCGGGCCGGCGACGTCGGAGCCCGAATGGGCCGGCGTCCGCGTCGAGAGCGGCGACTCGCGCCTCGGGCGCTGGGTCGCGACCGCGCTCGACGACCTCTCGGGGCTCCGCATGGTGACCACCGCGCGCCCCGACGAGCCGTTCCTCGCGGCCGGTGCGCCCTGGTTCTTCACGCTCTTCGGGCGGGACTCCCTGTGGGCGGCGCGCATGATGCTGCCGCTCGGCACGGGGATCGCCGCCTCCACGCTGCGGGTGCTGGCGGGCCTGCAGGGCGCGCACGAGGACGCGGCGACCGCCGAGCAGCCGGGGAAGATCATGCACGAGCTCCGGCCGGGCGTGCTCACCATCCCCGGGGAGGACGTCTCCCTGCCGCCGCTCTACTACGGCACGGTCGACGCGACGCCGCTCTGGATCACGCTGCTGCACGACGCGTGGCGCGCCGGCATGCCCGAGGACGAGGTGGAGGCGCTGCTCCCCCACCTCGAGGCGGCTCTCGGCTGGCTCCGCGACCACGCCGACCAGGACGGCGACGGGTTCCTCGAGTACCGCGACGAGAGCGGGCACGGCCTCGCGAACCAGGGCTGGAAGGACTCCGGCGACAGCATCCAGTGGCAGGACGGCACGCTCGCGGAGGGCCCCATCGCGCTCTGCGAGGTGCAGGCGTACGCGCACGAGGCGGCGGTCGGAGCCGCCGCGCTGCTGGAGCGCTTCGGCCGGCCGGCCGACGAGTGGCGGGCGTACGCGTCCGCCATGCGGGAGCGGTTCGCGCGGGCGTTCTGGATCGACGACGGCGAGGGCGGCTACCCGGCCATCGCGCTCGACGCGGCCAAGCGGCCGGTGGACACGCTCACCAGCAACATCGGGCACCTGCTCGGCACCGGGATCCTGTCGCCCGAGCACGCGGCGCGGGTCGCCGAGCTGCTCGTCTCGCCGCGCCTCGACTCCGGCTTCGGCCTGCGCACCCTCGCGACCGACGCGGCCGGGTACTGGCCGCTGTCGTACCACGGCGGATCCGTCTGGACGCACGACACCGCCATCGCGATCACCGGCCTCGCCCGGGAGGGCTTCGCGGACGAGGCGGCCACGCTCGCCCGCGGGCTCCTCGCGGCCGCCGAGGACTTCGACCACCGCGTGCCGGAGCTGCACTCGGGCGACGCCGCCGCGGACGTGCCGACGGCCGTGCCCTACCCCGCCGCGTGCCGACCTCAGGCGTGGTCGGCCGCGTCGGCGATCGCCGTGCTCGGGGTCGCGACGGGCGGCGGGCCCGCGGGGGCCGCGCCGAATGCCGCGGTGGCGGGTGCGGTCGCGGTGCACGGCCGGGCCTGACGCGGTCGGGGACCCGGACCTCGATCCGGGCACATGCCGGGGCCGCCGTCAGACCTCGCGGCGGAGCACCACCACGGTCACGTCGTCCGGGTTGGACTGGCCGGCCGCCAGCATGGTGATCCGGCGCACGAGGTCGTCCGCCGAGGTCGACGCGCGCGCGAGCTCCGCGACCCGGTCGACCGCGCGGAGCGTGCCGTCGTAGAGGTCGAGCACGCCGTCGCTGAAGGTCACGATGAGGTCGCCCGGGCCCATCGCGATCTCGTGCGTGGTCCAGCCGGCCGCGCCCGGCACGCCGACGGGCAGGTCGGTCGACTCGAGGCGCTCGTGCGTGCCGTCGGCGCGCACCAGGGCGGAGAGCCCGTGGCCCGCGTCCGCGTAGAGGACGGTGTCGTCGGCGGCCCGCACCCGCGCGTGGAAGACCGTCGCGAACGACGCGGCCTCGCTGAGCTCCGCGGTGAAGCAGTCGGCGGTGCGCTCGATGGCGGCGACCGGGTCCGGCACGTTCTTGGCGCTCCGGACGACGGCGCGTGCGGTGGCCGCGATGATCCCCGCGCCGACGCCCTTCCCCATCACGTCGCCGAGGGTGAAGGCGAGCCCCTCGGGAACCGGGTACCAGTCGAAGAAGTCGCCGCCCACGGCCTTCGACGGCAGGCACGCGCCCGCGACCTGGTAGCCGGGCAGCGGCACGACGGTCTTCGGGAGGAGCGCCTGCTGCACGACGGAGGCCCGGGTCAGCTCGTCCTCGCTCACGCGCTCGCGTGCGCGGGACGCCTCGAGGCTCGACCGGGTGCGCCGCGACAGCTCGTTGACGACGAGCGCGGCCACCCCGAAGGCCAGGGCGCTGAACAGCCCGCGCCACAGCTCGTTGGCGTTCTGCCCGTCGAGGCCCAGGAGGAGCGGCAGGCCGAGGGTCACGTAGACGCCGACGAAGGCCACCAGCACGTTCCAGCGCCCGGGGTCGAGGCTGAACCAGACGACGGGGAGGATCACGAGGGAGGTGAAGACGGAGGTGTTCTCGCCGGTCGCGATGCGCAGCATGCCGACCGCGAGGAAGTCCAGCAGGGGCACCACGACGGTGAGGCGCCCGAGGGACGGGCGCACGGACACGGCGACGGCGACGGCCGTGGCGACCCCGAGGATCCCGCAGGCGATCAGGAGCGAGCGCGGCGCCGTGACGGCGAGGGACGGCACGGTGAGGCTCGCGATCACGGCGAGGACGAAGAGCACCAGCAGGGGCAGCTGCTTCAGCAGGGGCGTCGGCCCGGCCGGCCCGGCCGTGCCGGTGCGTGCGGCGGACTCCGGGACCCAGGTGGCGCGCGCGAGCCACGGCGGCAGGGCAGGCAGGGCGATCGCGGCGAGCCGGCCGGGCACCTCGGGCCGGAGCGGGCGCGGGAGGCGCGGCAGGCGGAGTCGCCCGGGATGCCGGGCGTGCGTGCTCATCAGGACGCCTCGGGCTCGCTCCGGGTCCTGCGCACGCTCCACACGTTCTCCTCGCCGACCCGCTCGTAGGTCAGCTCGTCGCAGAGCAGCTGCACCATCGCGAGGCCGCGGCCGGACTCCGCGTCCACCCCCGGCATCTCCCGCGGGGCGAGGCGGAAGTCGCCCGGCTCGGATCCGTCGCGCAGCCGCGCGCTCATGGTGCCGCCGTCGACGGTGACGCTCACGACGCACGTGACGCCCTGGCCGCCGCCGGCGTGCTCGATGACGTTGGAGGCGAGCTCCACGAGCGCCGTCTCGAAGGCCATCCGGTCGAGCTCGCCCACGTCGGGGCGGTCGTCCCAGAGGCCGGCGACGAGCTCGTGGACCGCGTCCACGTCGTCCGGCGGGGACTGCAGGGTGAGCGTCCGGGTGGTCTCAGTCACGGTAGGCCGCCGCGACGGTCGGCGTGGAGACGAGCACGCGGTCGAGGTTGGAGAGCTGCAGCACCATCCGCACCTGCGGGCCGGGTGCCGCGATGCGGAGGTCGCCGCCGGCGTCCCGCGCGGCGCGGAGGCCGGCGATCAGGGCGCCGAGGCCGGAGGAGTCGATGAACTCCACCGCCGCGAGGTCCACGACGATGCGCGGCGGGGCGGGCTCCAGCGCGTCGTGGATCGCCTGCCGGAGGTCGGGGGCCGCGGCCATGTTCAGCAGGCCCGTGGCCGTGACGACGGTGACGTCGTCCTCGCGTCGTGCGGTGGCGGTCGTGAGCGCCATGGGTCCCCCTCGGGTGGTCCGCCGGCGTCGTCATCCCCCGATGCGGCCGTCGGACGGTGCCGGTCCCGTGCGGTCCCCCGCGCGGATCCCGAGCGTCCGTCGCGCTCATCATCTCATCCAACGCACGAGGAAATACGATGGGCTCGAGGGTCCTCGCCTGTCCGCGCGACGCATCCGGCTGGAGACGGGACCGTCGCCGGGTCAGGATGCGACCGACCCCGCACGAGCACGGCCGCACCGGCCGCACGAGGAGACACCGTGTCGACCGCACCCGAGCACATCCCGACCGGGCGGCGCATCACGCGCGAGGGGATCGAGACCTCCGTGGCCCTGGCCTGGAACGCGGAGGGCGCGCTCCGCGGCCTGCCGCCGCTCGCCTGGCGGCTGGGCGGCCCGTGGGAGGGCGTGCACTTCTCCGGCGACGCCGACGCGTACGCGCCCGAGGTGCGGCGCGAGGTCGTCGAGGCGTGGATCGCGGGGCTCGGCCTCGCCGACGCCATCGACCTCACCGACGGCCCGCTCGCGCGCCGCGGCGACGACATGGTCTGGACGGGCGCGCTCGACGACGTCGTGTTCGAGCTGCGCTACCCGGCGAGCGCCGCGGATCCCGCCGGCGCCGACGACTAGCCGCGGGCGTCCCGCGGGGAATCCGGCGCGGCGTCCGGCGCGGTCTCCCGCCACCCGCCGTCGTGGTCGCGCTCCAGCTGGATGAGCTGCCCGTTCGCCCACACCAGCGAGCGCGTGAGCGCCGGCGAGCGCCCGAGGGCCGTGAGGTAGAGGACGCGCAGCAGGTAGCCGTGGGCGACCACGAGCGTGGTGCGCGGATCCGCCGCCACGTCGTCGAGCACGGCCCGCGCGCGCACGGCCGCGGACGCCCACGTCTCGCCCCCGGGAGCCGCCGGCTCGCCGTCCTCGCCCGTGAGCCAGGCCGCGAATGCCGCGCCGTGCACGGGCCCGCGGAGCTCGTCGCGCGTGATGCCCTCGAAGCCGCCGAAGTCGAGCTCCACCAGCTCGGCCCGCGCCTCGGGGACGACGCCCGGCGCCACGCCCTGCTCCTGGAGGATCCGCGCCGTGCTGCGGGCGCGGGCGAGCGTGCTGGTGAGGATCCGCTCCACGCCCTCGCCGCGCAGCCGGGCCGCGAGGGGCGCGAGCTGGTCCGCGGCATCGGCGCCGACGTCCACGTCGGTGCGCGAGTTGTAGCGGTACTCCCGGTTCCACGGCGTCTGCGCGTGGCGGGTGAGGAGCAGGCGCGCGGGCGCGGGTGTGGGCATGCGTCCATCCAACCGGAGCGGCGGGAGCGCCGACGCCCGGGGCTGCCGGCGGATCTTGCCCGCTCCTGAGCGCCTCCGCCGCCGCCCGGCCGCGCGCCGCGACCCCGGACTAGCGTCGGAGGGGTCCGCGGGCGACCGCCCGGACGCCGGACGCACCGGGAGCACGGAGCCACGATCGCCACTCGAGACCGCCGCCGGACCGGCCACGGGAGCCCCGCGATCCGCGCCGCCTTCGCCGCCGC
>NZ_JAVCVL010000062.1:0-13009 GCF_032917815.1 Clavibacter sp. MX14-G9D
AACAACGGATGGCGCTCACTTTCGCAGGGGATTCGGCGGGCGCGGCGGGACCGCGGGCCGGGGGCTAATGTAGCGCAGTTCCCCGCGCCAGATCGGCCGCGGCACGGGCGACGCCGGGCACGCCGCCGTCGGCGAGGGCCGCCACGAGCGCCGAGCCGACGATGGCGCCGTCCGCGTAGTCGAGGACCTCGCGCACCTGGTCGCCCGTGGAGATGCCGATGCCCACGCAGGCGCTCGTGGAGCCGGCGTCGCGCAGGCGCGAGACGAGGCCCCGGGCGGCCTGGTCCACGTCCTGGCGCGCGCCCGTGATCCCCATGGTGGAGACGGCGTAGACGAACCCGCGGCTCCGCTCGACGGCCTGGTGCAGGCGCGCCTCGCTCGAGGACGGGGCCGCGAGGAACACGCGGTCGAGGCCCGTGCGCTCCGACGCGGCGAGCCAGTCGGCCCCCTCGTCCGGGATGAGGTCGGGCGTGATGAGGCCGGCTCCGCCGGCGGCGACGATGTCGTCCGCGAACCGCTCCACGCCGTACTGCACGACGGGGTTCCAGTAGGTCATGAGCAGGACCGGGGCGTCGACGCGCTGCGTGATGGCGTGGAGCGCGTCGAAGCCGTCCCGCAGGCGGAAGCCCTGCGCGAGGGCGGTCTGCGTGGCGCGCTGGATGACGGGGCCGTCCATGACCGGATCGCTGTAGGGCAGGCCCAGCTCGATGACGTCGACGCCGTTCTCGACGAGCGCGACGGCCGCCTCGATGCTCGTGGCCACGTCCGGGAAGCCGACGGGCAGGTAGCCCACCAGCGCGCCCGAGCCCTGCTCGCGACGGAGCGCGATGGCCCGCTCGACGGGGCTGCCGACCGGCGTCGCGGCGTGCGCGGCCGCGTTCACGACTGCTCCGCCCCGGCGTCGATGAGGTCGAAGTACGCCCCGGCGGTCTCCATGTCCTTGTCGCCGCGTCCGCTGAGGTTGATCAGGATGATCGCGTCGGGTCCGAGCTCCTTGCCGAGCTCGAGCGCTCCCGCGAGGGCGTGCGCCGACTCGATGGCCGGGATGATGCCCTCGGTGCGGCTGAGCAGGCGGAGCGCGCTCATGGCCTGGTCGTCCGTCACCGGGCGGTAGGAGGCCCGGCCGAGGTCCGACAGCCACGAGTGCTCGGGACCGACGCCCGGGTAGTCGAGCCCCGCGGAGATCGAGTGCGAGTCGATGGTCTGGCCGTCCTCGTCCTGCAGCAGGTAGCTGCGGGCGCCGTGGAGCATGCCGGGACGGCCCTTCGTGATGGTGGCGGCCGTCCGCGGGGTGTCCGCGCCGTCGCCTCCCGCCTCGAAGCCGTAGAGGGCGACGTCCGCGTCGTCGAGGAACGCGTGGAAGATGCCGATGGCGTTGGACCCGCCGCCGACGCACGCGGCGACGGCGTCGGGCAGTCGGCCGGTGAGGGCGAGCACCTGCTCGCGCGCCTCCTCGCCGATGATCTTCTGCAGGTCGCGGACCATGGCCGGGAACGGGTGCGGGCCGGCGACCGTGCCGAAGACGTAGTTGGTGGTCTCGACGTTGGTGACCCAGTCGCGCATGGCGTCGTTGATGGCGTCCTTGAGCGTCCGCGAGCCCGAGCGCACGGGGACGACCTCGGCGCCGAGCAGCCGCATGCGCGCGACGTTGAGCGCCTGGCGCTCGGTGTCGACCTCACCCATGTAGATGACGCAGTCGAGCCCGAAGAGCGCCGCGGCCGTGGCGGTGGCGACGCCGTGCTGGCCCGCCCCCGTCTCGGCGATGATGCGCTTCTTGCCGATCTTCTTCGTCAGCAGCGCCTGGCCCAGCACGTTGTTGATCTTGTGCGAGCCCGTGTGGTTCAGGTCCTCGCGCTTCAGGATGATGCGGGCACCGCCGGCGTGCTCGGCGAAGCGCGGCACCTCCGTGATGAGCGAGGGCCGGCCCGTGTAGGTGCGGTGCAGCTCCTGGAGCTCGTGGATGAAGGAGGGGTCGACCTTCAGCTCCTCCCACGCCTCCGACAGCTCGTCGAGGGCGGCGACGAGGGACTCGGGGACGTAGCGCCCGCCGAAGTCGCCGAAGTACGGGCCGGTGGCGCTGCGCAGGTCGGTCATGAGCGGATCTCCAGGAACTCGGTCAGCGTGCGGACGGGATCGCCCGTGACGAGCGCCTCGCCCACGAGGACGACGTCGGCGCCCGCACGGCGGTAGTGGGCCACGTCGTCGGCGGTCTTGACGGCCGACTCGGCGATGCGGACGACGCCGGCCGGGATGGAGTCGGCCAGGCGGCCGAAGAGGTCGCGGTCGAGCTCGAAGGTGGTGAGGTCGCGGGCGTTGACGCCGACGACCTGCGCGCCGAGGTCGAGCGCGCGCGACACCTCGTCGGCGGAGTGCGTCTCGACGAGCGCGGTCATGCCGAGCTCCCCGATGAGGGCGTGCAGCTCCACCAGGGTCGGCTGGTCGAGCGCGGCCACGATGAGGAGGACGAGGTCGGCGCCGGAGGCCCGGGCCTCGAGGACCTGGTAGGCCTCGCCGATGAAGTCCTTGCGGAGCACGGGGATGGAGACCGTGTCGCGCACCTGCTCGAGGTCGTGCAGCGAGCCGCCGAAGCGGCGTCCCTCGGTGAGGACGCTGATGACGCTGGCGCCGCCCGTCTCGTAGCGGGACGCGAGGAGCGCCGGATCGGGGATCTCGGCGAGGGCGCCCCGCGAGGGGCTCGAGCGCTTGACCTCCGCGATGATCTTCACGCGGTCGGCCGGCGCCAGCGCGCCGAGGGCGTCGAGGGCGGCCGGACGCGCGAGCGCGGCGGCCTCGACCTCGGCCAGGGGACGGAGCTCGCGACGCGCCGCCGCGTCCTCGAGGGCGCCGGCGAGCAGGTCGCCGAGCATCTAGGAGTGCGCCTTCGTGGGCGCGGTGCGGTGACCGCCCACCCCGAAGCCCATCTTCTTCATGACGCCGCCGGTGATCCAGCCCAGGACGGCGAGGACGGCGGAGGCCCAGACCACGGGCTCGATGGCGAACCAGAACGCGATGGTGCCGACGCTGAACGCGACGAGCATGATGACGACAGCGGTCCAGGCCGCCGGCGAGTTGCCGTGGCCGGGTTCTGCGGACTCGGTGGACATGCGTGCTCCTCGTGGGTCGTACGGTCGGGATGATCCGAGTCTACCGGTCGGCGTCGGGGTGGACGCCGGGTGCGGGGGGCCCGGCGGGGGCCGTGCCGTCCGCCTCGCGACGGTCGTCGCCGTCGTCCGCGGCGGTGCCCGACGGCGACGCCTCGTCCGGGTCGCCGGGCTCGCGGCGCGTGGGGTCCGCGCCGCCGCTCAGGCTGTCCCACGCGGCGACGGGATCCTCGCGCGGGACGATCCTCCGAGCGGGTCCGGCGTCGGGCGCGTCGTATCGGGAGCGGCCGGTCGGCCAGCGGGGGCCGGTGACGGCGACGAGGATCCCGACGAGCGCCGAGGCGATGCCGGCGACCAGGGTGAACGGTCCCCAGGGGGTGGTGGTCCAGCCGACGACGAGGTCGGCGACGGGCGCGGAGCCGGCGACGCCCGTGACCGTCGTGACCGCGGCCTCGCCGGCCTGCACCGGACCCGACACCGCGGCGAGGGCGGTGAGCGCGACCGTCGCGCCGATGAGCGCCTGGAGCACGCCGAGCACGACCCGCAGCGCGCGGCCCGCGATGGCGAGCGCTCCCGCGAGGGCGAGGCTCGACAGGGCGAGCGCGCTGAGCGCCGGCGCGGCGACGCTGCCCGCCACGGGCACGAGCGCCGGTGCCTGACCGCCGATGCGGAGCGTCGACCAGTCCTGCGACCAGCCCAGGAAGGTGGCGGCGCTCGTCGCCAGGACGAGCAGGAGGGCGAGGCCCCTCGTGCGGCGCGTGACGCGCATCAGCGCACGCGCCGCATGGCCTCGGCGACCGCGACCGCGCGCAGCGGGGCCGCGGCCTTGTTCTGCGACTCGAGGTACTCGGCGTCGGGATCGGAGTCGGCCACCATGCCGCCGCCGGCCTGCACGTGCGCGACGCCGCCGACGATGGTGGCGGTGCGGATCGCGATGGCCAGGTCCGCGTCGCCGGCGAAGTCGAAGTAGCCCACCACTCCCCCGTAGACGCCGCGCTGGGCGGGCTCGAGCTCGTCGATGATCTGCAGGGCGCGCGGCTTCGGGGCGCCCGAGAGCGTGCCCGCCGGGAACGTGGCCCGGAACACGTCGATGCTCGAGACGCCGGGCCGCAGCGTGCCCTCCACCGAGCTGACCAGGTGCATGATGTGGCTGAAGCGCTCCACGCGCATGAACTCGGTGACCTCCACCGACCCCGGAGCGCAGGCCTTCAGCATGTCGTTGCGCGCGAGGTCCACCAGCATGAGGTGCTCGGCGCGCTCCTTGGGGTCGGCGAGGAGCGACTCCTCGTGGGCCACGTCCTCCTCGACGGTGCCGCCGCGGGGACGCGAGCCCGCGATGGGGTGCATGTAGACGTGGTCGTCGGTGACGGTCACGAGGGCCTCGGGCGACGAGCCGACGATGGAGTACGGCACGCCGTCGGCGTCCTCCAGCGTGAGGAGGTACATGTACGGGCTCGGGTTGAGCACGCGGAGGATGCGGTAGACGTCGATGGGATCGGCTGTGGTCGGCTGGTCGAAGCGCTGCGAGACCACGACCTGGAAGACGTCGCCCTCGTGGATGTGGTGCTTGCTGCGGGCGATCGCGGCGTGGAAGTCCTCCGGCGCGGTGCGCAGCGTCGCCGACGGCTGCACGTCGAGGTCGACCTCGGCGAGGAACGTCTCCGCGGGGCGTGCGAGGTCGGCCTGCATGCGGTCCAGGCGCGCCTGCGCGTCCGCCCACATGGCGTCCTCGTCGTCCACGCCGTCGTTGAGGGCCGTCGCGACGAGGGTCACCGTGCCGCGCCGGTGGTCGAGGACCGCGAGCTCCGACACGAAGCTCAGGGCCTGGCCCGGCACCGGCACCTCGGCGGGAGGCCGGTCGGGGAGGCGCTCGATCTGCCGCACGGCCTCCCAGCCGATGAAGCCGACGAGGCCGCCGGTGAGCGGCGGCAGGCCCGGGATCCGCGGGGTCTCCCACCGCGCGTACAGGGCGGCGAGGGCCGCCAGCGGGCCGTCCGGGGCATCGTCTCCGAGCGCGCGAGACGCGTCGAGCCCGTAGTCCAGCCAGCGCGCCTCGTCTCCCTGCTGGGTGAGCACCCCGAAGGACGAGACGCCGACGAAGGAGAACCGGGTCCAGATGCCGCCCTGGCCGGCGGACTCGAGCAGGAAGCTGCCCGGTCGGCCGGCGGTGAGCTTGCGGTGCACGCCGACGGGCGTCTCGCCGTCGGCGAACACCTCGCGGAGGACCGGGATGACCCGGTGGTCGGCCGCGAGGGCGCGGAAGGCCGCGCGCGTCGTGGTGCCGGCGGCGGAGGCGTGGCCCGGGGCGGTGGAGGTCATGCGGACGGCCCTTCGTCGGAGGCGGGACGCGCGCCCGCGACGGGGTGCAGGTGGTCGGCGTCGAAGCACGTGCGCGTGCCGGTGTGGCAGGCCACCCCCACCTGGTCGACCTGGACGAGGACCGTGTCGCCGTCGCAGTCGAGGGCGGCGTCCCGCACGAACTGGGCATGCCCGGACGTGTCGCCCTTCCGCCAGTACTCCCGGCGGGAGCGCGACCAGAACGTGACGCGGCCGCTGGTGAGCGTGCGCCGGAGCGCCTCGCGGTCCATGTAGCCGAGCATCAGCACCTCGCGGGTGTCGTGCTGCTGGATGACCGCGGGCAGCAGGCCGTCGTCCGCGAAGGCGGCGCGGGCGAGGATCCCGTCGACGTCCGGGGCCGCGGGGGCGCTGCTCGTCGTGCCGCTCATCGGACCACCTGACCGGCGTCCCGTAGGGCGCCCTTGACGTCGCCGATCGTGAACCGGCGGGAGTGGAAGACGCTCGCGGCGAGCACGGCGTCGGCTCCCGCGTGGATGGCGGGGGCGAAGTGGTCGAGCTCCCCCGCGCCGCCCGAGGCGATCACGGGGACGCGGCTCGCCGCGCGCATCGCGGCCACCAGCTCGAGGTCGAAGCCGTCGCGGGTCCCGTCGGCGTCGATGGAGTTCACGAGGAGCTCGCCCGCGCCGCGCTCCACGGCCTCGCGCGCCCACGCGACCGCGTCGATCGTCGTGCGCATGCGGCCGCCGTGCGTGGTGACGACGAAGCCGGACTCCGTGTCCCCGCGGGTCACGTCCAGGGACAGGACGCAGACCTGCGCGCCGAAGCGGTCGGCGATCTCCCCCACTAGGTCGGGGCGGGCGATCGCGGCGCTGTTGACGCCGATCTTGTCGGCGCCGCTGGCGAGGAGCCGCGCCACGTCGTCCGCGCTGCGCACGCCCCCGCCGACCGTGAGCGGGATGAAGACCTGCTCCGCCGTCGCGCTGACGACGTCGTACATGGTGGAGCGGTCCTCCACCGTGGCCGTGACGTCGAGGAAGGTGAGCTCGTCGGCTCCCTGCTCGTAGTACCGGCGCGCGAGCTCGACCGGATCGCCCGCGTCCTGCAGGTCGAGGAAGTTGACGCCCTTGACGACGCGGCCGGCGGCGACGTCGAGGCACGGGATGACGCGGACCGCGAGCCGGCCCGAGGTGGCGGCGGCGTCGGCCGGCAGGCCCCCGGCGATGGCGGCCACGGTCAGATCCTGGCGGCGTGGATCGGGCTGACGAGGATGGCGCGCGCGCCGACCTCGTGCAGGCGGTCCATGATCTGGTTCGTGTCGTCCCGCGGCACCATGGAGCGCACCGCGACCCACGCGGGGTCCTGCAGCGGCGAGATGGTGGGCGACTCGATGCCCGGCGTGATGGCCGTGGCCGCGTCGAGCAGGTCGAGCGGGACGTCGTAGTCCATGAGCACGTAGCGGCGCGCGACCAGCACGCCCTCGAGGCGGCGGAGGAGCGTCGCGGCGCCCGGCTTCTCCTCGGCACCCGAGATGAGGACGGCGGTGGAGCGGAGGATCACCGGGCCGAAGATCTCGAGTCCCGCCTTCCGCAGCGTGGTGCCGGTCTCGACGACGTCGGCGATGGCGTCGGCGACCCCGAGCTGGATCGCGGACTCGACCGCGCCGTCCAGGCGGATGAGCGTCGCCTCGACGCCGTGCTCGCGGAGGAACCCGCCGACGAGGACGGGGTAGCTGGTGGCGATGCGCACGCCCGCGAGGTCCTCGAGCTCGGCGAAGCGGCCGACGGGGCCCGCGAACCGGAACGTCGATCCCGCGAAGCCGAGCTCGGCGGTCTCCGTGGCGTCCGAGGAGGAGTCGATGAGGAGGTCGCGGCCCGTGATGCCGACGTCGAGCGCGCCGGATCCGACGTAGGTGGCGATGTCGCGCGGGCGGAGGTAGAAGAACTCGACGTCGTTGCGCGCGTCGAGGACGTAGAGCTCCTTCGGGTCGCGGCGGCCGGCGTATCCGGCCTCGGCGAGCATCTGGGCGGCGGTCTCGGCGAGCGAGCCCTTGTTGGGCACGGCGACACGGAGCATGGGGATCACTTCTTCCGGGGTGGGGGTCGACGGGTGACGGGGCGCGTCACAGATGTCGGCCGACGTCCTCCAGGGTGAGCCCGCGGGCGATCATCATGACCTGCACGTGGTACAGCAGTTGGGAGATCTCCTCGGCCGCGCGGTCGTCGGACTCGTGCTCCGCGGCCATCCAGACCTCGGCGGCCTCCTCGACGACCTTCTTGCCGATCGCGTGCACGCCGCCGTCGAGCTCGCGGACGGTGCCGGACCCCTCGGGCCGCTCGGCGGCGATCCGGGTCAGCTCGCCGAACAGGTCATCGAAGGTCTTCACGGGATCCAGGGTACAGCCGCGGGCGGCGCCCCCCGGACGACGACGGGAGGCCGGGAGCGCGATGCTCCCGGCCTCCCGGTGGTGGTGCGCCGGTGCTAGCCGACGCCCTGCAGGTCGATCACGAAGATCAGGGTGCGGCCGGACAGGCGGTGGCCGCCGCCGGCGGGGCCGTAGGCGAGCTCCGGCGGCACGACGAGCTGGCGGCGTCCGCCGACCTTCATGCCGGGGATGCCCTGCTGCCAGCCCGCGATGAGGCTGCGGAGGGGGAAGCGCACGGACTGGCCGCGGCTCCACGAGGAGTCGAACTCCTCGCCGGACTCGAAGTCGACGCCGACGTAGTGGACGTCGACGGTGTCGCCGGGCTGGGCCTCGGGGCCGTCGCCCACGGTGACGTCGGAGATGGTGAGCTCTGCGGGGGCCGGGCCGTCGACGGGCTCGACCTCGGGCTTCTGGATGTCGGTCATGGATCCAGTCAAGCAGATCCGCGGACCGGGTCCGTCGGGCCGCGGAGGTCGCGACCGTGCGCGTCGCGCGTCAGTGCGCGTGGGCCTCGGCGGCCCGGCGCAGCTCCCGGATGGCGGACTCCGGATCTCCCCCGCGGAAGACGCCCGATCCGGAGACGAAGGTGTCGGCGCCCGCCTCCGCGGCGCGCCCGATGGTCTCGACGTCGATCCCGCCGTCCACCTGCAGCCACACGTCGTGGCCGGAGTCGCGGAGGCGGGAGCGGAGCGCGCGGAGCTTCGGCATGGTCTCCGGCATGAACGACTGGCCGCCGAAGCCGGGCTCGACCGTCATGACGAGGACCTGGTCGAACTCGTGCAGCAGGTCGAGGTAGTCGTCGACCGGGGTGCCGGGCTTCAGCGCGATGCCCGCGCGCGCGCCGATGTCGCGGAGGCGGCGGGCGAGCGCCACCGGCTCCCGCGTCGCCTCGGCGTGGAACGTGACGCTGGCGGCACCCGCCTCCGCGTAGCCCGGGGCCCAGCGGTCGACGTCCTCGATCATCAGGTGGACGTCCAGCGGGACGGGCGTGACCTGCTGGAGGCGCTCCACCATCGGCAGGCCGAACGTGAGGTTCGGGACGAAGTGGTTGTCCATGATGTCGACGTGCACGAGGTCGGCGGTCGCGAGGCGCTGGATCTCGCGCTCCAGGTTCGCGAAGTCGGCGGACAGGATGCTCGGTTCGATGCGGACGGGCATGCTCCCGACCCTACCGGCGGGTCAGCAGCGCGATGAACATCGCGTCCGTGCCGTGCCGGTGCGGCCACAGCTGGACGCTCGATGCGCGATCGGCGCCCTCCTCGCGCGGCGGGAGCTCGAGGTCGCCGTCGGCCACCTCGGCGAGCACGGCGCGCGTGTCGAGCGCCGACACGTCCGGGTGGCGCTGGAGCGCCGCCTGCACGACGGCGCGGGTCTCGGCGAGGTGCGGCGAGCACGTGACGTAGGCGAGGATCCCGCCCGGGGCCAGCGCGCCGATCGCCGCGTCGACGAGGGCCGTCTGGAGCACGCCGAGGCCCGCCACGTCGCGCGGCGACTTCCGCCAGCGCGCCTCGGGCCGGCGGCGCAGGGCGCCGAGGCCGCTGCAGGGGGCGTCGAGGAGGATCCGGTCGAACGCGCCCGGGTGGCTCCCGCCCACGGTCGTGCCGTCCAGCTCCCACACCTCGGTGTCCCCGGGGACCGCGCGGAGCGCGTCCCGGACGAGACCCGCGCGGGCGGGCACGAGCTCGTTCGCGGTGAGCAGCGCACCCGCGCGACCCGCCTCCGCCGCGAGCAGGGCCGCCTTGCCGCCCGGACCGGCGCACAGGTCCAGCCAGCGCTCGCCGGGGCGGACGGGCCGGGCGCGGCTCAGCGCGAGCGCGGCGAGCTGGGAGCCCTCGTCCTGCACGCGGACGCGGCCCTCGGCGACGCCCGGGGCGTCCATCGGGTCGCCGCCCTCGAGGTACGCGCCCACGGGCGAGAACGCCGCGGGCTGCTCGTGCGTCTCCTCGACCGTCGCGAGCCCCGGGAGCGCGACGAGGCTCACGGCGGGCGCCCGGGTGTCGGCCCGCAGCAGGTCCTCGAGCTCGTCGGCGCGGCCCTCGCGGGCGAGCGCCTGGCGGAGGGCGCGGAGGACCCACAGCGGATGCGAGTGCTCGAGCGCGAGCCGCTCGTCGGCGCTCGCGGCGCTGTCGAGGACCCGCTCCCGCCAGGCGTCGGGCTCGGAGCGCGTGACGGTGCGCAGGACGCCGTTGACGAAGCCGGTCGCCGACCGGGATCCGACCGCGCGGGCCATGTCGACGCCCTCGTTCACGGCCGCGTGCGTCGCGACGCGCATGCTGAGCAGCTGGTGCACCGAGAGGCGCAGCACGTCGAGGATGGGCGCGTCGATCGCCGTGACGGGACGGCCCGCCGCGAGCTCGATCACGCGGTCGTAGTAGCCGGACATGCGCAGGGTGCCATACGCGAGCTCGGTGGCGAGCGCCGCGTCCTGGGCGCTGAGGGCGGCCCGGCGGATCCGGACGGGCAGCAGCAGGTTCGCGTACGCGTCCGACTCGCGCACGGCGCTGACGACCTCGTAGGCGACGCGACGGGCGGGGCTGACGGCGGCGGGGCCGGCGGCGGCGCGGTCGCGGTCGCGGGGCCCGGCCTCGGGGCGGCGGCGGTCGCCGGCGGGGCGGCGGCCCCCGGGGCGGCGGGAGCTGGATCCGGTGCTGTCGCTCATCGTGCGGTGACGTCCTTGTCCGTGACGCCGCGCCACCAGTCGGCGGCGGGCATGGGGCTCTTCCCCGCGGGCTGCACCTGGATGAGCTCGACGGGGTGGCTGGCGGTGCCGACGGCGACCCGGCCGTCGACGGAGGCGATGCGCCCGGGCTCCAGCGGCGCTCCGTCGCGGAGGGCGGCGGCCCGGTGGACCTTGAGGCGCACGTCGTCCACGGACGTGTGCGCGCCGGGCTCGGGCGTGACGCCGCGGATCCGCGCGAGGACCTCCTCGGCGGGCCGCGCCCAGTCGATGCGGCCGTCGTCGATGGTGGTCTTGGGCGCGAGCGTCGGCTCGCCCTCCTGGGGCAGGGCCCTGGCCGTGCCGGCGGCGATCGCGTCGACCGTGCGCGCCAGGAGGGCGGCGCCCTGGCCCGCGAGGGCGTCGAGCACGTGGCCGGCCGTCTCGTGGTCGCCGGTGGGCCGCTCCTCGCGGGCGAACACCGGCCCGGTGTCCATGCCGCGCTCGAGCTGGAAGACGCTCGCGCCGGTGACGCGCTCCCCCGCCATGATCGAGCGCTGCACGGGGGCCGCGCCCCGCCACCGGGGCAGGAGCGAGAAGTGCAGGTTGATCCAGCCGCGCGCGGGCGTGGAGAGGAGCGGCTCGCGCACCAGCCCCCCGTACGCGACGATGACGCCCAGGTCGGCGGCGACCGCGGCGATGCGGGCCGTCGCCTCCTCGTCGAGGCGGTTCGTGCGGAGCGTCGGGATGCCCCGCCGCTCCGCCTCCGCGGCGACCGGCGACGGCGTGAGCACGCGCTTGCGGCCGAGCGGCGCGTCCGCGCGCGTCACGACGAGCGCGACCTCGTGGCCCGACTCGGCGAGCAGCTGGAGCGAGGGCACGGCCGCGAGGGGCGTGCCGGCGAAGACGAGTCTCATGCGGATCCCTCCCGGGGACGGCGTGCGGGGCGAGCGGAGGAGGCGGGGGGCGTGCGGACGGCGGCCGGGGCGGCGGCGCCGCGGGTCCGGGCAGCGCGGCGGACGCGCATCAGAACAGCCCCGTGTCGTCGAACCGTACACGGAGGGGGACGGTGGGCCGGAACCCGGGGCGGCCCGCGACCGGCTTCCGGCGGCTGGAGGCGTTGCGCACGACGGCCGCGCGGAGCTCGCGGGCCGCGTCCGGCCCGCTGGAGTAGTCGAGGCGGACGATGGCCCGCACGCGGCCCTGCTCGGTGGGAGCGGGCCCCAGCACGTCGACCCCCGCGATCCCGGCGAGCCGCTCGACGGCCGTGCCGACCGCGTCGGGCAGGCCCTCCACGCTCGCCGCGCGCACCGCGGGCGGGAAGCGCAGCGCCCGGCGCTCGAGCAGCTCCTCGCGCGCGTACCGGGGCTGCTGCCAGGTGGCGAGGGCACGGGCGACCTGCCCGCCGACGCCCACGAGCATGACGGGCGCGCGGGGCGCCGCGAGGGCGGCCGCGTTCGACCACTGCCGGAGCACGTCCTCCCCCACGCGCAGGCTCTCGCGGGCGAGCATCCGCTCGCCGTCGAGGAGGAGCACGGCGCGGTAGCCCCCCGCGGCGACGGGCTCGGCGCCGCGCGTGGCGACGACCAGGCGCGACTCGGTATCGACCTCCTGCACATGGCGCTCGCCGTCGGCCAGCACCACCTGCACGCCGGGGAACGCGCGGCCGAGCTCCTCGGCGGTGCGGCCGGCGCCGATGGTGACGAGCCGCAGCTCGTCGGATCCACAGTTCGCGCACCGCCAGTCGCCCGCGAGGTGCCCGCACCAGCCGCAGGTGGGCGTGCTCGTGGCCGTCGACATGCCGAGCGGGCCGGTGCACACCGTGCAGCGCGCGGCCTGGCGGCAGGCGCGGCACGCCACGAGCGGCGCGTAGCCGGGACGCGCGACCTGGATGAGGACCGGACCGTGCTCGACGGCGTCCTTCGCCGCGCGCCAGGCCCCGGACGGGATGCGCGCCTGCCGGGCGAAGCCCTCGTCGCCCGTCTGCGAGGTGGTCGGGATGACGCGCGGGGTGCGGTTCGCGGAGGGCGCGACGCTGCCGAGGTACCCGATGGCGACGAGCCGCTCGACCTCGGTGCTCCGGGAGTGCGCGAGCAGCACGAGCGCGGTCGCCTGCTGCCGGCTGCGGAGGAGCGCCACGTCGCGGGCGTGCGCGTACGGGCTGAGGGGCTCCGCGTGCAGCGGGTCGCCCTCGTCCCACAGGGCGATGAGGCCGAGGCGCGGCGCGGGCGCGTAGACCGCCGAGCGGTTGCCCACCACGATGCGCGGCGCCTCGCCGAGGCCGGCGAGGAACGCGCGGTAGCGGTCCGGGCCGGACTGGCGGGCGTCGGTGCGGATCACCGATCCCGCGGGCGCGTGCACGGCGAGGGCCAGCTCCAGCTGGTCCTGGTCGCGGTAGTCGGGGACCACGAGGACGCTGCTGCGGCCGGACGCGAGCACGCGGGCGGCGACCTGCGCGAGCGTGACGGCCCAGCGGCCCGCCCACGCGCCGCCCGGCAGCTCGACGACCTCGGGGATCGCGTCGACGGCGAC
>NZ_JAVCVL010000063.1:0-12926 GCF_032917815.1 Clavibacter sp. MX14-G9D
GGGTGCGCCGCGAGCAGCGCCGCCGGCTTCCGGGTGGAGAGCGCCCGCAGCGCCAGGAGCTCCGTGCCCCCGGGCGTCCCCGCGAGGGCGCGGGCCGCGGCCGCGCGCCGCACGAACGAGATCCGGCGGAGCAGCCAGTGCCGCACGATGAGCGCGATCGGCACGAGCGCGACGAGGATACCGACCACGAGCGCGACCGTCCCCACCAGCGCCTGCTGGTCGCGGCCCGCCTGCACGAGGCCCGACCCGATGCCGCTCGCGTCCTCGAACGGCCCGCGTGCGGCGTCGCCCACGAGCGGCAGCCGGCCGAGGGCGTCGGCGGCGTCGGTCATGGATCCGCTCAGCTGCGTGCCCGAGCTCTCCATGCTGCGGCCGAGGTCGCCGAGCGGGCGGATGAGCGCCGCCACCGCGATCCCCACCAGCACGGAGACGAGGACGCCGACGAGGGCGGCCGTGTCGGCCGCGATCTGTCGGGCGCGGACGAGGGGGAGCGCGGAGTAGAGCTGCATGGGTCCAGCCTGGCCTGCGGGCGTCACCCGTCGTGGAGGCGCCGCGGCGCGCGGGCGTCCCACGCCTCCCGGAGCAGCTCGGCGAGCCGTGCGGCGGGGACGCGGTCCAGCCGGACGAGCACGCTCGGGTGGCCGTCGTAGTGCGGGGTCGTCGTGAACGCGGCGGGATCCTCCTGCAGCAGCGCCTCGCGCTCGCCCAGGTCGGCGCGCCACACCAGCAGCACGCCGGGCTCCTCCACCAGGCGGGCGATCATGCGCGGTCCGGCGTAGAAGGCGGGGGTCCCGTAGGCGGTGCGCTCCTCGACGCCCGGCAGGGACAGCGCCAGCTCGCGGACGTCGGCCTCGGTGCTCATGCGCCCAGTCTGCGCCGCGGGCATGCCGGGCGTCAGGTGGCGGGCGTGCCCGGCGTCAGCCGGCGGGGCGGTCGAGCGCGTCGAGCTCCCGCAGCGCCGCGTGCGCCCGTTCGAGGCGCGCGTGCTCGGGCTCGTCCCACCAGCGCGGTCCGCGCTCACCGAGGCCGTGCTTCGCGAGTCCGACGCGCGTGCGGGCGGCGGCGACCGCGTCGTCGTCGCCCCGGCGCTTCGCGGCGCCCACGCCCGAGCGCCCGCGTCCGAGGTGCGACGTCAGCGCCTCCACGACCTCGGCCGGCAGCGACGGATCCGTGCGCGGCCACCGCCGCCTGCCCACGACCAGCCAGCGCTCGTCGTCGGTCGGGCCGTCGGGATCCTGGGGCTCGGTCACCCCTCGACGCTAGCCCCGCGTCCCCCGGCGCCGCGCGCGAGCCCGCCGGAGCGCACGGCGCCCCGGACGCCCGAGGGCCGGGGCGCACGCACGCCCCGGCCCTCGTGATCCGCCGCCGTCGGCGACCGGATCGGTCCTGCGGATCAGCCCCGCCACACCTGGATGACCGACGGACGCGGTCCGCGCCAGGCGCCCTTCGGCGGGGTGGCGCCGGCCGGCACGTAGTCGGGGAAGAACGAGTGCTGCTCGGCGAACGAGCCGTCCTCGCCCGGGTGCTGCACCGCGACGAACACCATGCCCTCGGTGTCGTGCACGACCGGGCCGCAGGTCTCCGCCTCGGTGGGCACGGAGAGGAACTGCTGCACGTGGCCGCGCTCGGCGCCCTCCAGCGGGACCTTGAACAGGCCGTCGTTGAGGCCGATGGTGCTCGGCGCGCCGTCGGTGGAGATCCAGAGGTCGCCCGCGGAGTCGAACGCGACGTTGTCCGGGCAGCTGATGGGCGAGACCTTGTCCTTCGGGAAGCCCGCGAAGTACGTCGACTCGTTCTTCGCCGGGTCGCCCGCGACGAGGAGCAGGTTCCAGGTGAAGGTGGTCGAGCGGAGGTCGCCGCCGTCCTCGACGACCTCGACGATGTGGCCGTCGCGGTTGGTGGTCCGCGGGTTCATCTCCGTGGCGCCCTCCTTGCCGGCCTTGCCGCGGTCGGTGTTGTTGGTGCACGCGACGTAGACCTTGCCCGTGACGGGGCTCGGCTGCACGTCCTCGCAGCGGTCCATCTTGGTCGCGCCCACGGCGTCCGCCACGAGGCGGGTGCGGATGAGCGCGTCCTCGATGGTGAAGCCGGGGACGGGGCAGACGCCGTCGACCGCGATCGCGATCCACTCGCCGATGCCGTCGAACTGCCCGTCGGAGGGCAGCTGGCCGGTGCCGGTGATCTCCGCGACGGGCGAGTCGCCCGTGAAGCGGGCCACGTAGAGCGAGCCGCGCGTGAGGAGCTGCTTGTTCCTCCGGCGGTCCTGGCGCGTCGTGCCGGTGACCATCGTGTCGTGCGAGACGAACTTGTAGAGGTAGTCGAAGCGCTCGTCGTCGCCCATGTAGGCGGCGACGTGGCCGCTCTTCCCGGCGATGACGTTCGCGCCCTCGTGCTTGAAGCGGCCGAGCGCGGTGTGCTTGACGGGCGCCTCGCCGGGCTCGAACGGGTCGACCTCGACGATGTAGCCGAAGCGGTTCGGCTCGTTCTCGTAGCCGGGGGTGCGGGCGTCGAAGCGGGGGTCGATGGACTCCCAGCCGCGGCTCGTGGCCTTGTCGCCGAGGCCGTAGCGCTTGTCGGCCGCCGAGGTGCCGGCGGTGCGGAAGTAGCCGTTGAAGTTCTCCTCGCCGGAGAGCACGGTGCCCCAGGGGGTGGTGCCGCCGGCGCAGTTGCCGAGCGTGCCGAGGATCGTGGTGCCCTTCGGGTCGGCCTTCGTGCGGAGCGCGGCGGATCCGGCGACGGGCCCGGTCACGGTGAAGGGAGTGTCCGCGGTGATGCGGCGGTTGCGGTGGTGGCCGACCGTGTACGTCCACGGCTGCCCGACCGTCGTGCGGCGGAGCGCGACGACGGACATTCCGTGCGAGGCCTTGCCGATGCGGCGCTGCTCGTCGAGCTCGGCGGCGTCGGCCGCGGGCGGGAACATGATGTTCTCGTTCGTGTACTCGTGGTTGGCGACGAGGAGCGCCTCCTTGTTCCGCGAGTTGATCGGGATGATGTCGAGGTAGTCGTTGTTGTAGCCGAACTGGCGCGCGGCGAGGCGCGCGGTCTGGTTGTCGGCGTCGAAGTCGTCGGCGTAGCTGAAGATCGGGTCGCCCCAGCGGATGATCGGCGCCCAGCGGTAGCCGGTCGGCACGGTGAACTGGTCGACCGATGCGTCGACGGGCGTGATCGCCGTGAAGGGCAGGTTCGACGCGGCCTGCGCGGCGGCGGCCTCGGCGCCGGGCGCCGCGGCGTTCTGCGCCACGAGGATCGCGAGGGCTCCGGCTCCGGCGCCGCCGAGCAGCGTGCGGCGCGAGAGGGCGCGGCCCGCGATGTCGCGGAAGTAGGAGTTGTCGCTGACGTTGGGGACGGGCTTCGTGCACGCGTCGTCGCACTTGAGGTGGCAGGTGACGGTGCTGCGCTTGCCGCGGGCGTGGGGATCGCGCGACAGGATCGGCAGCAGCCGGTGGTGGGTCTCACGGGTGAGGGTCATGTGGGGTCTCCATCGATCTCGGGCGTCTGCTCCGGGTGCCGGCGGACGCATCACGCTCGCAAGCTATTGCCGCCCCCGGGCAGCCCTCCGACGTGACGGTGGACGCCGGGTGAACCGGGGGTGTCCGGATCGTGCGGGCGTACCGTCGAGGTGCGGCGCGGATCCGCGCCGCCCGATCCGAGGAGGACTCCCATGGCCAGGTTCGACACGAAGACCGCGCTCGTCACCGGCGGCGGCAGCGGCATCGGCGCCGCCATCTCGCGTGCGCTCGCCGCGGAGGGCGCGTCGGTCGTCGTCACCGACATCCAGCTGGAGGCGGCCGAGCGCGTCGTCGCCGAGATCGAGGCCGCGGGCGGCACCGCCACCGCGTTCCGCCAGGACACCTCGAAGGCCGAGGACTCCGAGTCCGCCGTCGCGCACGCGGTCGCGACCTACGGCGCGCTGCACCTCGCCGTGAACAACGCCGGCATCAGCGCCCCGGCCGCCGACATCGGCGAGTACGACATCGCCGCCTGGGACCGCACGCGCGCGGTCGACCTCGACGGCGTCTTCTACGGCCTCCGCTACCAGCTGCCCGCGATGGTGGAGGCGGGCGGCGGCGCGGTCGTCAACATGAGCTCGGTGCTCGGGTCGGTGGGGTTCGCCCAGAACGCCGCCTACGTCGCCAGCAAGCACGCCCTCGTCGGCCTCACGAAGGTCGCGGCGCTCGAGTACACGGCCCGCGGCGTGCGCACCAACGCGGTCGGCCCGGGCTTCATCGACACCCCGCTGGTGCGCGCGTCGCTCACCCCGGACGCCCTCGCCTACCTGGAGAGCCAGCACGCGACCGGCCGCCTGGGCACCGACCAGGAGGTCGCGGCGCTCGTCCTGTTCCTCCTCAGCGACGACGCGTCCTTCATCTCGGGCAGCTACCACCTCGTGGACGGCGGCTACTCGGCGCGCTGACGCGTCGGGCCGGCGCCGCTCGTGGGGTGCCGGCCCCGGACCGGCTCCGGTCAGCGGATCCCGCTGCGCGCGAAGCCCTGCACGAAGTAGCGCTGGAAGACGAGGAACAGCACCACCATCGGCGTCACGTTGATCAGGGCGAAGGCCATCGTGCCGCCGTAGTCGGAGCCGAACTGGCCCTGCAGGTACAGCAGGCCGATGGGGAGCGTGAACAGCTCGTTCTGCTTCAGCGCGATGAGCGGCCAGGAGAAGTCGTTCCAGGTCGACAGCAGGCTCATGAAGAACAGCACCGCGAGCAGCGGCTTCGACAGCGGGAGCACGATGCTGCGGAGGATCCGCAGGTGGCTCGCGCCGTCGATCCGCGCCGCCTCGATGAGCTCGGTGGGGATGCCGAGGATGAACTGCCGCGCGAGGAACAGGCCGAACGCGCTCGCCGCCGTGGGCAGGATCACGGCCCAGTACGTGCCGTAGAGGTCGAGCCCGGTGACGAGGGTGAACAGCGGCACCATGATGACCTGCACGGGGATCATCAGCGTCGCGAGCGCCACGAGGAAGAGCGCGTTCGAGCCGCGGAACCTCAGCCGCGCGAACGCGTACCCGCCGAGCACGTTGACGCTCACGGTGATGAGCGCGACCACGAGGGCGATGGCGGTGGAGTTCCCGAACCAGGTGGCCACGGGGAAGGAGTCGAGGACGCGCTCGAAGTTCGACAGCGTGAGCGTCGTCGGGAAGATGCGCAGCGCGCCGCCGAGGAGGTCGGCGCGGGTCGAGAACGCGACGACGACCATCCAGTACAGCGGGAACAGGATGATGAGCGCGACGACGCTCGCGGCGACGACGCGCAGCGCGACGAGGCGGCGCTCGCGGGTGCGGCGGGCGCCCGGCCGGGTCAGCCGGTCGGGGGGCGCGGTGCGGGCCGGGCGGACCTCGGAGCCCACGGGCGCGACGGGTGCGGTGGTCATGGGGCGGCTCTCAGTCCACGAGGTCCCGGGAGCGGCTGGAGTACCAGCGCACCACGGTGAAGGCGAGCATGACGAGGAGCAGCACGACGCCGATGGCGGCCGCGTAGCCCTGGTCGCGGGTGACGAACCCCTGGTCGTAGGCGTACGTCACGATGACGGAGGTGGCGTTGCCGGGGCCGCCTCCGGTCATCACGAAGACGAGGTCGAAGACCTGGAACGAGTAGATGACGTTGAGGATCAGCAGGAAGAACGACGACGGCCCCACGAGCGGCACCGTGAGGTACCGGAAGCGCTGCCAGCCGTTCGCGCCGTCGAGGCGGCCGGCCTCGTACACGCCCGCGTCGACCGACTGCAGCCCCGCCAGGTAGATGAGCATGTTGAACCCGACGCGCCACCACAGCGTGATGAGCACGATCGAGACGAACGCGGCCGTGCCGTCCGACTGCCACGGGACGCCCGGCAGCCCCACGGCGCGCACGAGCTTGTCGATGAGGCCGCTGTTCTCGTCGAAGAGGAGCACGCCGATGAGCGCGGTCGCGACGCCCGAGATGGCCATGGGGAGGATGAGGATCGAGCGGAACAGCCCGCGCGCCGGCAGCACCGAGTCGAGCAGCACGGCGGCGCCGAGGCCGAGGCCCATCGACAGCGGCGTGACGATCACGGTGAAGAGCACCGTGTTGGCGGCGGACCGCCAGAAGACCGGGTCGGACACGAGCCGCTGGTAGTTGTCGAGCCCGGTGAAGGTGCCGCCGCCGAAGCCGTCGGTGCGCTGGAGGCTCACGAACACCGCCCACACGAGCGGCACGAGCACGAAGAGGCCGAGCAGGAGGAGGTTCGGCGTGAGGAGCATCCACGCGACCGCCGCCTCGCCGCGCGAGCGCGTGCGGCGGCGGTGCGGCGGACGGTCCGCGCGCCCCGCACCCGCGGGCGTCGTGCCCGGGGTGCGGGCGGGGGTGCCCGTCCGCACCCCGGGTGCCGCGGTCATCAGCCCGCCTGGACGGCGGACGCGATGCCCGCGGAGAGCGCGGCGACCACGTCGTCCGTCGACGCGTCGCTCGTGAACGCCTTCTCCAGCTCGTCCTGCAGCGCCGTGATGATGCGCGACATCGACGGCGAGGCGACCTGCCCCGAGTCGGACGCCTGCACGGTGCTCGCCTGGCCGACGTAGACGGGCGCGAGCTCGGGGCGCACCGCGAACTCGATGCCGGAGTCGATGAGGTCCTGCCGTGTGGGCAGCAGCGACGCGCCCTCGCAGAACGCGCGCATGGCGTCCTCCTGCGTGACGAAGTCGAGGAAGGCGGCGGCCAGCGCGGGATCCGCCACGTCCTTCGTGACCACCAGCGCGTTGCCGCCGAAGTCGCTGGCGGCGCGCACGTCCCGCGGGGCGAAGGTCGCGCCCCACTCGAAGTCGAGGGTGTCGGTGGCGTCGGGGATGGAGAACGCGCCCGAGAACACCATCGCCGTGGTCTGCGCGTACCAGCTGTCCTGCGCGTAGGTGGAGGACTTGATCGTGTCGTTGTCGGGCACGTAGCCCTTCTCGAAGAACGAGCGGGTGAAGTCCACGGCCTTCCGCGCCGCGTCGGAGTCGATGGCGGCGTCCGCGAGGTCCTCGGTGAGGAAGCGGCCGTCGGCCTCGAACAGCCAGGTGAGCCAGCGGGTCACGCCGTTGCCCTGCCAGTTGTACGCGAACGGGTACTGGTCGGCGGGGAGTGCGGCGCGCAGCTGCGCGGCGACGGCGTCGAACTCCTCCCAGGTCCAGGCGTCCTCGAGCGTCGTCGGGATGTCGGTGACGCCGGCGGCGTCCATGAGGGCCGTGTTGTAGAGGATCGCCGTGGTGTCGGTGTGGTGCGGCACGCCGAAGGGGGCGTCGCCGTTCTGCACCGCCGCCCACGCGCCCCGCGTGAAGCGGTCGCCGAAGTCGGCGGACAGGTGGTCGGAGAGGTCGAGCAGCTGGTCGCGCCCGGCGTAGCTGCCGAACGTGTAGTACGGCACGCGGAAGACGTCCGGCGGGTTGCCGGCCTGCAGCTGCGCGTCGATGTTGGTGAACATCTGCTCGTACGGCACGGCGTTCAGCTCCACCGTGGATCCCGGGTTCGCCTCCTGGAACCGGGCGATCTGGTCGCGGAAGCCGGCGAGCTCGGAGTCCGTCCCCCAGGTGGTGAAGGCGAGCGTGCCGGCCGCGGCGGAGGTGGCGGGCTTGCTGAAGCCCGCGCAGCTCGCGAGGAGCGCGGTCAGCGAGACGGCTCCGGTGGCGGTGAGGAAGCGGCGGCGGTCGAGTTCCATGGGGGCCTTTCCGAGGGGTGCGCAGGGGCGCGCGGCGGACGCCATGCGGTGTCATGCCATTCGATACCCCGGCCGGGGGGCATCGTGGATCCTCGGATGCGCCCGTCAGATCTGCTGTCCCGTCAGCGCACGAGCGCGACGGCCAGCGCGGCGAGCCCCGCGACCGCCGTGAGCGCGGCGACGAGCGCGGGCAGCCCGCCGTCGGGGAGCGCGGCCTCGGCCGGCGCGGCCGGGGCGGCGGCCTCCGTCGGGAGGGTCCGGGGCACCCGCCGGTAGCGCCGGTGCGCGGTGACGAGCACGCCCAGCGCGAGCGCCACCCCGACGAACGCCAGCGCGAGGCCGGGCACGCCGAGCACCGCGGGGAGGGCGCGCAGCCCGAGCAGGGATCCGACGACGAGCGCGAGCGCGGTGCGCCGCCACGCGAGGGCCGTGCGCTCGGGCTGGAGCCCGGGGTCGTACGGCCTGTCGTGGCGCCCGGCGTCGGGACCGCTCACGCCGTGAGGACCCCGAGCAGCACGAGCACCCCGGCGACCGCCACCGCGATCCCGAGCGGCAGCGACAGGGCGGACGACGGCAGCGGGCGGTCCCGGCGGAGGGCCCGCTCGGTGCGCATCCAGCCGATCCACGCCTGCGCGGGCGCCGCGATGCCGGTGACGATGAGCACGACCGACGCCGCGAGCCGGAACCCGGGCTGCAGCCCGAGCCCCAGCGCCTCGAGCGCGACCCCGCCGGCCAGCAGGGCGAGCGAGGTGCGGATCCAGGCGAGGAACGTCCGCTCGTTGGCGAGCGTGAACCGCACGTCGGGCTCGGTCCCCTCCCGGTAGACGCGGCGCGGGAAGCGGCGGTCGGGCGCGGTCATGCCGCCATCCTCCCGCGGATCAGCCGCCGATCCCCTCCAGCTCCGCGAGCGCGTCCTCGGGCAGGCGGATCCGCGCGCCCTGCACGTTCTCCCGCAGGTGCTCGACGGACGACGTGCCCGCGATGACGAGCACGTTCGGGGACCGCTGCAGCAGCCACGCGAGCGCGACCGGCAGCGGCGCGGATCCGAGCGACGCGGCCACCCGCGACAGCGTCTCCGACTGCAGCGGCGAGAACCCGCCGAGCGGGAAGTAGGGCACGTACGCGATGCCGTCCGCGGCCAGCTCGTCGATGAGCGCGTCGTCGTCGCGGCGGGCCAGGTTGTAGTGGTTCTGCACCGACACGATCGGCGCGATCGCGCGGGCCTCGGCCACCTGCGCGGGCGTCACGTTGCTCACGCCCAGGTGGCGGACGAGCCCCTCCCGCTGCAGCTCCGCGAGCGCCGTGAACGGCTCCTCGATCGACCCGTCGGTGGGGCTGTCGAACGCGCCCACGCGGAGGTTCACGACGTCGAGCACGTCGAGCGTCAGGTGGGTGAGGTTGTCGTAGACCGCCTGGCGGAGCTCGTCCGCGGAGAGCGCCTGCGGCCAGCGGCCCTTCGCGTCGCGGAGCGAACCGACCTTCGTCACGATGTGCAGGTGCTCCGGGTACGGGAACAGCGCCTCCTCGATGACGGCGTTGGTGTGCCCGGGGCCGTAGAAGTCGGCCGTGTCGATGTGGGTGATCCCGAGCGCCACGGCCTCGCGCAGCACGGCGCGGGCGGCGTCCGGATCGGCGGGCGGGCCGAACACGTGCGGCCCGGCGAGCTGCATGGCGCCGTAGCCGAAGCGCGTGACGGTGAGGTCGTCGGCGAGGGGGAAGAGCCCTCCGGGCAGGTCGGTGGACATGGGATCCTCTCGGGTCGCGGGCGTGCGCCCACTCTCCCGCGGGCGGACGCGCGGCCGGCCGCACTCGCAGGAGCCCGTGAGCGGATCCGCGCGGAGCGGCCCGCGGCCGGGCGGCCTAGGAGGCGCCAGGCGCGGCCTGCGCCGCCGGATGCGCGCGGCGGGTCGCCAGCACGCGCGAGAAGACCAGCACGAGGAGCCCGGCGGCCGGGATGAAGATGAGCCCGAGGCGCAGCGACGACGCGTCCGCGATGGCGCCGACGATCGGCGGTGACACCAGGAACCCGACCCGCAGCAGCCAGCCGACGATGGTGAGCCCCGTGCCGGGCTTGAACCCGGGCAGCTCGTCGGCGGCCTGCATGGCGGCCGGGATGAGGGTCGCGACGCCGAAGCCCGCGACGCCGAACCCGACGATGGTGCCGACGACGCTGGGGAACGCGAGCGCGCCGCCCATCCCGACGAGCACGAGCACGCCGCCGAGGCGGGCGATGGCGCGCTGGCCGAAGCGGTCCACCATGCGGTCCCCGAGCATCCGCCCGATGAACTGCATGCCCTGGAGGGAGATGAAGCCGAGGCCCGCGACGAAGGCCGAGGCCTCGAGGTCGCGCGAGAGGTAGATGGCCGACCAGGTGCTGCCCGCGTCCTCCACGATCGCGCCGCCGGAGGCGATGATGACGAGCGCGAGGAGCACGCCGTACCGGGCCACGAGGCCGAGCGCGCGCGGGGAGGCGGCGCGCACGACGCCGTCCTCCGGATCCGCGGCGGGAGCGTGCGCGTGCGCCGCGCCGCCCTCGCCGGGCTCCGGCTCCGGGCCCTTGAGGAGCCAGGCGAGCGACACCACGGCGAACGCGCTGAAGAGGACCGCGGTGAGGGAGAGGTGCACGAGAATCGGCAGCCGCGCCTGCGCGGCGGCCGCGCCCATGATCCCGCCGGTGACCGCGCCGATGGACCAGACCGCGTGGAACGAGTTGATGATCGAGCGCCCGTACAGCCGCTGCACCCGCAGCGCGTGCGAGTTCTGCGCGACGTCGGTGATGGAGTCCATGGCGCCGGCGAGGAACAGGGCGCCGGCGAGCACCAGCCACCCGGGGGCGAGGCCGGCCAGCAGGATCCCGACGGAGGCCAGCACCGTGGCGGCCACGGCGACGCGCGCCGACCGGTACCGGCGGATGAGGACGCCCGCGGCGAGCCCCGCGATGAGGGCCCCGAGCGGCGACGCGGCGACGGCGGCCCCGAACTCGACGTCGGCGAGCCCCAGCTCCGCCTTGAGCGCGGGGTAGCGCGGCAGCAGGTTCGCGAAGATCGCGCCGTTGGTGAAGAACAGGATGCCGACGGCGACGCGCGCGCGGCGGACGTCTCGGGTGGGAGCGGGCGTGCGCGACAGCGTCGGCGCGGACGGGGAGGGCATGGGGCGTGATCTCTCTCTGGCCTCGCCCGGCGGCGATGCAGGTCTCCAGCCTAGGGACGCGCGGGGGCCTCCGACGACCGCTCGCCGGCCTGCTCGGCCATGTCGGCCACGAGGTCCATGAGGGGGATGAGCCGCGCGGACGCCTCGTGGCCGAGCTCGGTGAGCCGGTAGTCGACGCGCGGCGGGATGGTCGCCTGGGCGTCGCGGATGACGAAGCCGTCGTCGGCGAGCGTGCGGAGGGTCGAGGCGAGCATCTTCTCGCTGATGCCCTCGATCTCCCGGCGGAGCTCGCCCCAGCGGCGGGATCCCTGCCCGAGGGCGAGCAGGACGAGGACGCCCCACTTGCTCGTCACGTGGTCGAGGAGGGTCCGCGACGGGCAGTTCGCGGGGTAGCGGCCCTCGGTCACGCCGGGCCGGTCGCGGGTCACCCGGAAGCTCATGTCGTGCATGCGACCAACTTACCTGAAAGTGGGTACCTCCCTGTGGGAAGCTCTTCGCCGTCGACCCGGTTGTCCCGGGCGTACCGCACCTCCCACGACTCGAAAGGCACCCCATGACCATCGTCGTCACCGCCGCCACCGGCCGCCTCGGATCGCGCATCGTCGCGTCCCTCCTCGCCCGCGGCGCCGCCGCGTCCGACGTGCTCGCCACCGCGCGCCGTCCCGAGGCCCTCGCGGACCTCGCCACCCAGGGCGTGCGCACCGCGCGCCTGGAGTACACCGACGCCGACAGCGTGACCGCGGCCATCCAGCCCGGCGACACCCTCGTGCTCGTCTCCGGCAGCGAGGTGGGCCAGCGCGTCCCGCAGCACACCACCGTCATCGAGGCCGCGAAGGCCGCGGGCGTCGGCCGGATCCTCTACACGAGCGTCCTCCGCGCCACCACCACCGAGCTGTTCATCGCGGGCGAGCACAAGGCCACCGAGGAGGTCCTCGCCGCCTCGGGCGTGCCCGTCACGCTCCTCCGCAACGGCTGGTACACCGAGAACTACGCGGCCACCGTCGACGCCGTGCGGCAGTCCGGGGGCCTCCTCACGAGCGCGGGCGACGGCATCGTCGCGAGCGCCACCATCGCCGACTTCGCCGAGGGGATCGCCGTCGCGGCCCTCGACGACTCGCTCGCCGGGCGGACGCTCGAGCTCGCGGGCGACGAGCGCTGGACGCAGGACGACCTCGCCGCCGCGATCTCCGGCATCGTCGGCCAGCCCGTCCCCGTGTCGCGGGTCTCGTCGGAGGAGCACGCGAGCATCCTCGGCGGCGCCGGCCTCGACGAGGGCACCATCGGCTTCCTGGTGGGCCTCGACGCCGCCACGGCCGCGGGTCAGCTCGACGACGAGACGGGCGACCTCGCCCGCCTCCTCGGCCGCCCCACCACCTCGCTCGCCGAGGGCCTGCGCCAGGCGGTCGCGAGCGCCTGAGCCCCGGACGGATCCCGAGCCGAGCCGGATCCGGACCCGAGCCGGATCCGCACGCGACGACGGCCCGCCTCCCTCGGGGCGGGCCGTCGTCGCGCGGCGTCAGCCGAGCGCGTCGCGCATGCGCCGCACCTCGGCCGGCCCCACCCGGCAGCAGCCGCCGACCAGCGACGCGCCCGCCGCGATCCACGCGTCGACGGACGGCAGGGCCGGGTCGCCGCCCCAGCCGCGGGCGACCGCGTCCCAGCGCTCCCCGGAGTTCGGATAGACCACCACGGGCCGGTCGGTCACCGCGCGGGCAGCGGCGATCGCGCCCGGCACCTCGTCCGGGTGCGCGCAGTTGATCCCGACGGCCGCGACCTCGTCGGCCTCCTCCGCCAGCGCGAACCCCTCGCGCATCGGCTGGCCGGACCGCAGCCGCCCGTCCGCGACCGTGAACGCGAGCCACACCCGCGCGCCCGAGCCGCGCGCGAGGTCCACCAGCGCCCGGCCCTCGTCGAGGCTCGGGATCGTCTCGCAGGCGAGCAGGTCGGCGCCCGCGTCGGCGAGCACGGCGAACCGCGGGGCGTGCCAGCGGCGCAGCTCGTCGCGGGTGAGGCCCGAGGACCCGCGGTACTCCGACCCGTCGCCGAGCGTGGCGCCGTAGGGGCCCACGGACGCGGCGATCCAGCGGTCGCGCGGGGCGCGGGGCGGTCGTCCCGCG
>NZ_JAVCVL010000064.1:0-12882 GCF_032917815.1 Clavibacter sp. MX14-G9D
GGGGCGGCGTCCGCCGGAGCCGACTCCGCCGACGCCGCCGTCGGCGCGGGAGCGGGCGTCCCCGAGACGGCGACGGGGGCCGGTGCCCCCGTCACGTCGGTCGCGGCGTGCGCCGGCAGGCCGGTCGCGAGCAGGGCGGCGGACAGGGCCGTTGCGGTGACGGCGGTGAGCAGGGGGCGGATGGGACGGACGCGCGTGCGCATGGCTTCCTCGGAGTCGGAGGCGGTGTACCGACGGAGCGCGGGCGACCTGCCTGGTCGGTCCGTGCGTCGGATTGGCTTCACCGTATCGGCGCGGGCGACCCCGGGAATCGCTTTCTGATCACGGATTCATCACGCGAGGAGATCTCATCCGCGCGGCGTCCCGCGGGGATGACGAAGCGGATCCGGACGGGGGATGACACGGCGGCACCGCGCGTGCTAGGCGCCCGCGGTCCGCTCGCAGGCCCACGCCGTAGGCTGACGGGCATGCGCCGCAGCACCTACACCGCGACCGCCGTCACGTACGGCTCCGTCGGCGGCACCCAGGCCGTCGACCTCATGACCTACCCGCCCGAGGGCTACCGTCCCGCGGAGGCGAGCGCGCGGCTCGGCAGCGGCGACGAGCGCTTCGAGCAGGCCGTCGCTCTCCTCATGACATGGGGCGTGCAGCGCGGGGCCGGCATCGAGGTCACGCGCATCGAGCAGGAGGTCCCGGACGACCCGGGCTACGCCGGGCTCGAATTCGACGCCGAGGGCGCCCCCCAGGTGCCCGTCGACCGCCCGCGGGAGACGCTGTACGGCGACGACGGCACCGCCTGGATCACGTCGGGCACGTCCGCGGTCCTGCGCATGCCCTTCGGGCCGTTCCACCCCGAGGCGCCCGTCCGCGTCGTCTACACCGTGCAGGAGACCGACCGCGTCGGCTTCGCGTACGGCACCGTGCACGGCCATCCCTTCAGCGGGGAGGAGGCGTTCCTCGTCTCCCGCGAGCCCGACGGCAGCGTCTGGCTCACCCTCCGCGTCTTCTCCCGGCCGGCCACCTGGCCGCTGCGGCTCGTGAGTCCCGTCCTGCGCGTCCTGCAGGGCGTCTTCATGCGCCGCTACCTGCGCGCGCTGCACCCGGCGGTCGCCTCCGCCTGATCCGCGGCGGCGCGCGCGCGTCAGCTCGCCGCGAGCCCGTCGAGGTACGCCATGACCTCGTCGTGGCCGATGGCGAGGTCCGGGACCACCAGCGCGGCGTGGGCGTCGGGCAGGCGCAGCGCGTCCACGCCGTAGGCGCCGGTGGCCACGGCCACGAAGGGGAAGCCCGCGGCCTCGGCGGCCACGCCGTCGGCCGGGGTGTCGCCGATGATCACGACCCGCGCGCCCGTGAGCGCCTCGGCGGCGCGGCGGGTGAGGTCGCTGCGGATCCGCGCCTCGTGGCCGAAGAACGACGCGTCCCAGTCGAAGAGGTCGACGTCCAGGCCCGCCCCGTCGAGCTTGTACCGCGCCCGCAGCGGCGAGTTGCCGGTCAGGAGCGCGTTGGTCCAGCCGCGCGCGGCGACGACGGCGACGAGGCGCGGCACGCCGACCGGCACCTCGCGTCGGCCCGGGCCGTAGTGCTCGACGCGCGACATCTCCTCGAGGTGCCCGCGCACCGCAGGGTGCAGGGTCTCGGGCAGCCCGTAGACCGCGAGGGTCTCCCAGATGATCTGCCCGTCCGTCTTGCCGTGCGCGTGCACGGTGCGGTCCTCGAGGGCCTCGCCGGCCGCCCGCTCGATGGCGCGGTGGTACATGCTCCCGGAGCGCGGGCTGTTGAGGAGCAGGGTGCCGTCGACGTCCCAGAGGACGTGCAGCGGCCGGGGAGCGGGGGCGTCGGTCATGCCCCCATCCTGCCGGAGCAGCGGCGCCCGACCGGACGGCCGCGGACCGGGGCGGGCCCGGGCCGGGGGATGATGGACGGATGCCGTCCGCCCTGCCCCTCGCCGATCCCGCCCCCGCCGACGGGCTCCTGCCCGCCTCCGCGGCCGACGGCGCGGACGCGCGCGCCTTCGGCGTGTACCTGCACGTCCCCTTCTGCCGCGTGCGCTGCGGCTACTGCGACTTCAACACGTACACCGCACCCGAGCTCCGCGGCGTGAAGCAGTCCGACTACGCGTCGCAGGCCGTGCAGGAGGTGCGCTTCGCCGGATCCGCGCTCCGGGAGTCCGGCGTCCCCGCGCGTCGCGCCTCCACCGTGTTCCTCGGCGGCGGCACGCCGACGCTCCTGCCCGTCGACGACCTCGTCCGCATGCTCGACGCGGTGCGGGAGACCTGGGGCCTCGCCGACGGCGCCGAGGTCACCACCGAGGCGAACCCCGACAGCGTCGACGACGCCTACCTCGCCGCCCTCGCGGCGGGCGGGTTCACGCGCGTGTCCTTCGGCATGCAGTCGGCCGTGCCGCGCGTGCTGGCGACGCTCGAGCGCACCCACGACCCTGCCCGCATCGCGCCGGTGGTCCGGGGCGCCCGGGCCGCCGGCCTCGAGGTGAGCCTCGACCTCATCTACGGGACGCCGGGGGAGACCCTCGACGACTGGCGCGCCTCGCTCGAGCAGGCGATCGCCCAGGAGCCCGACCACCTCTCGGCATACGCGCTGATCGTCGAGCCGGGCACGAAGCTCGCCCGGCAGATCCGACGCGGCGAGGTGCCCGAATCCGACGAGGACCTGCAGGCGGACATGTACGAGCTCGCCGACCGGATGCTCGGCGAGGCCGGGTACGAGTGGTACGAGGTGAGCAACTGGGCGCGCGGCGGCCGCCGCAGCCGCCACAACCTCGCCTACTGGCAGGGCCACGACTGGTGGGGCGTCGGCCCGGGAGCGCACAGCCATGTGGGCGGCGTGCGCTGGTGGAACGTGAAGCACCCGGCCGCGTACGCCGACCGCGTGCTCGCGGGGGCCTCGCCGGGCGCGGGCCGCGAGACGCTCGACGACGCGACGCGGGAGGTGGAGCGCGTCCTCCTCGGCGCCCGCATCCGGGACGGGCTCGCGATCCCCACGCTCACCGCCGAGGGCCGTCGTCAGGTCGCGGGACTCATCGCCGACGGGCTCGTGGACCCCCGCGCCGCGCTCGCGGGCACTCTGGTCCTGACCCTGCCGGGGCGCCTGCTGGCCGACGCCGTCGTGCGGCGGCTCCTCGAGGACTGAGCGGGCGGCGCGCCGGTCCCACGGCCGGTCCGCCGTCCGTCGGCTCGGCTCAGAGGACGACCGCGCCGACCTCGTCGCCGGACTCGCGCTCCAGGTCGCTCCGCTCCACGCAGAACTCGTTGCCCTCGGGGTCGGCGAGCACCACCCAGCCGCTGCCGTCGGCGTTCCGGCGGTCGGCGACGAGCGCGGCGCCGAGCGCGATCACGCGCTCGACCTCCTCGTCGCGCGTCCGGTCGTCGGGAGCCAGGTCGAGGTGCACGCGGTTCTTCCCGGTCTTCGGCGCGTCCACCCGTTGCAGGATGATGCCGAGCCCCGACACGGGGTCGCCGAGCCACGCCGCGTCCTCGCCGGGGAGGTTCGGGTCGTCCGGGTCCTCCGCGAAGCCGGTCACGCCGGCCCAGAAGAGGGAGAGCGCGTGCGGGTCGCGGCAGTCGATGGCGACGTGCCGGATCCGGGCGCTCATCGGCGACCGCCTACTTGATCCACCGGATGTTGAGCGGGTAGCGGTACGGACGGCCGCTCTGGACGCGGACGCCGCCGATGATCGCGAAGACGATGTTGACGACGACCACCGCGAAGATCACGAGGCCCAGCAGCACGCTGATGAGGATGCCGAGGATCGGGATGACGACGAAGATCGCCTGCAGCACGTTCAGGATGACGAGCGCGCCGACCACGTTGATGGTCCAGTTCGTCGCCTCCTTGCCCTCCTGGTCGGTGAAGCGGCCGCGCTCGCGGAACACGAGCCACACGATGAAGGACGGCACGACGAGGATCGCGAGGAAGTGCGTGAGGGACGCCCACAGCCGGTCCTCGCTCGGGGTGAGCGGGGCGGGAGCGCCGTAGGGGTGCGGGTCGGGTGCGGTCATCGCCGGGTGCCTCTCGGTGCGCGCGTCCGCCGGACGGCCGGCGGATCGCGGTGGATCGTGGATGGGCCGGGCAGGACCTGGCCTCCTCACGGTACCGCCGTCGACGCGCGACCGGCAATGCCGGGCACGCGGATCCAGGCGGTACGATTGGCAGTCAGAACCGACGAGTGCCAGGAGGGAGCCGCCATGGTCTCGGAACGCGGGCTCGACGTCCTCCGGGTGATCGTGCAGGACTACGTGTCCTCGCGCGAGCCCGTGGGCTCCAAGTCCATCGTGGAGCGCCATGCCTTCGGCGTCTCGGCCGCCACCATCCGCAACGACATGGCACTCCTCGAGGAGGAGGAGCTGATCGCGGCGCCGCACACGTCGTCGGGCCGTGTCCCCACCGACAAGGGCTACCGCCTCTTCGTCGACCAGCTCGCGGACGTGCGTCCGCTCACGCCGGCGCAGCGGCAGGCGATCCACGTCTTCCTCGGCCAGTCCGTCGACCTCGACGACGTGCTCGCGCGCACCGTGCGCCTCCTCGCGCAGCTCACCAACCAGGTCGCGCTCGTGCAGTACCCGTCGCTCGCCACCAGCCACGTCAAGCACGTCGAGCTCGTGGCGCTCTCCGCGACCCGCGTGCTCACGGTGCTCATCACGGACACCGGCCGCGTCGAGCAGCGCGTCGTCGAGCTCGCGGGCGACCCGGACGACGCCTTCCTCGCGGTGATGCGCACGCGCATCAACCAGGCCGTGGGCGGCCTCGGGCTCGCGGAGGCGGCGACGCGGCTGGAGACGCTCTCCGACGAGGTGGAGCCCGACCAGCGCGCGGCCGCGTCGGTCCTCGCCGGCACCCTCGTGGAGCAGGTGCTCGCCAACCGGCAGGAGCGGCTGCTGCTCGCCGGGTCCGCGAACCTGGCCCGCACCGAGCGGGACTTCCCCGGCAGCATCTCGCCCGTCCTCGAGGCCATCGAGGAGCAGGTGGTGCTGTTGCGCCTGCTCGGCGAGATGGAGGCCGACCAGCACGGCGTCTCCGTGAGCATCGGCCGCGAGAACGCGCCGTTCGGCCTCGGCGAGACGAGCGTGCTGACCAGCGGCTACAGCTCCTCCGGCGGCGTGCTCGCACGCCTCGGCGTGCTGGGGCCGACCCGCATGGACTACTCCACCAACATGGCGTCGGTGCGCGCGGTCGCGCGCTACCTCTCGCGCCTGCTCGAGGAGCGGTGACGTCCGCACGCCGGCGCACCGCCCCTGTTCCCCACGACCATCACCACCGAAGGGCCCCACGTGGCTGACCACTACGAAGTACTCGGCGTGAGCCGCGAGGCGACGCCAGAGGAGATCAAGAAGGCGTACCGCAAGCAGGCGCGCCAGCTCCACCCGGACGTCAACGACGCCCCCGACGCGGCCGAGCGCTTCAAGCTCGTCACGCACGCCTACGACGTGCTGTCGGATCCGCAGCAGCGCCAGCAGTACGACCTCGGCCCGCAGGCCGGCTTCGGCGGCGGCGGCCAGGGCTTCGGCGGCTTCGGGGACATCTTCGAGACCTTCTTCGGCGGCCAGCAGGGCGGCGGCGGACGGGGTCCGCGCTCCCGGCAGGAGCGGGGCCAGGACGCGCTGCTGCGCGTGGAGGTCGAGCTCGACGAGGTCATCTTCGGCGTGCACCGCGACCTCGAGGTCGACACGGCCGTGGTCTGCGACACCTGCCAGGGCTCGTGCGCGCAGCCCGGCACGAGCGCCGTCACGTGCGACATCTGCCGCGGGTCGGGCAGCATCCAGCGCCAGGTGCGGTCCCTCCTCGGCAACGTCATGACGTCGAGCCCCTGCGGCACCTGCCGGGGCTACGGCACCGTCATCCCGCACCCGTGCCCCACCTGCCAGGGACAGGGCCGCGTCCGCGCGCGCCGCACCGTGCCGGTGGACATCCCGGCCGGCGTCGACACCGGCCTCCGCCTGCAGATGCCGGGCTCCGGCGAGGTCGGCCCGGCGGGCGGCCCGAACGGCGACCTCTACCTCGAGATCAAGGTCAAGCACCACGAGGTGTTCAGCCGCAACGGCGACGACCTCCTCGCCACGGTCGAGGTGAGCATGGTCGACGCCATCCTCGGCAGCGACGCGCACATCGAGGCGCTCGACGGCGCCGTGGACCTCGAGCTGCGACCCGGCATCCAGAGCGCGGAGATCATCACGGTCCGCGGCCGCGGGGTCACGAAGCTCCGCGGCTCCGGGCGCGGCGACCTGAAGATCGGCATCCAGGTGGTCACGCCCCAGAAGCTCGACCACAAGGAGCGCGACCTCATCCAGCAGTTCGCGAAGCGCAACAAGGCGCCCGCGCCGCACCTCGCGCACTTCCAGCAGGGCCTCTTCCAGAAGCTCCGCGACCGCTTCCTCAACGTCTGACCGTGGCGCACTTCTACCTGGCCGACGACATCGGCGCGTCGGACCTCGCGGTCGGCCGCCTCATCGTGCTCGCCGGCCAGGAGGCCCGGCACGCCGTGACCGTGAGCCGCGTCCGCGCCGGCGAGGGCATCCTCGTCGGGGACGGCCGCGGCACCATCGCCGCCGGCACCGTCGCGGCGGTGGAGCCGCAGCGCCTCGAGCTCCGGGTGGACTCGGTCGAGGTGCACCCGGAGCCGACCCCGCGCGTCGTGCTCGTGCAGGCGCTCGCCAAGGGCGACCGTGACGAGCTCGCCGTCCAGGCGGCGACCGAGCTCGGCGTGGATGCGGTCATCCCGTGGCAGGCGCAGCGCTCCGTCTCCCGGTGGGAGGGCGCGAAGGTCGCCAAGGGCCGGGACCGATGGCGCGCCATCGTCCGCGAGGCGGTCAAGCAGTCCATCCGACCGCGCGTGCCCGAGGTGGAGCCGCTCGCGACGACGGGGGACCTCGTGCGGAGGGCCGCGACCGCCCGCGTGCTCGTGCTCGACCCGACGGCGGGAGCCCGGCTGTCCGGGCTCGACCTGACGACGGCCGACGGCGGCGCCCCGACCGACGTGCTCCTCGTGGTGGGGCCCGAGGGCGGCATCAGCCCGGCCGAGGTCGAGGCGCTCCGGGCCGCCGGGGCGATGCCCGTCGCACTCGGCTCCGGCATCCTGCGCACCTCCACGGCCGGTCCGGCGGCGCTCGCGCTCGTCAACGCCGCCCTCGGTCGCTGGTGACGCCGCAGGTCGCGCGTAGGCTGGGCGCATGACCACAGCCCCCGAGCCCACCGTCTTCGAGCGCATCGCCGCGCGCGAGATCCCGGCCGAGATCGTCGCGGAGACCGACCGCGTGATCGCCTTCGAGGACATCGCGCCGAAGGCCCCCGTGCACGTCCTCGTCGTGCCCAAGTCGGGCGCCTACCGCGACGTCGTGGAGCTCGCCGCGGGCGACCCGGGGCTCCTCGCGGAGGTCGTCGAGGTCGCGTCGCGCGTCGCGGCCGAGCGCGTCGGCGGGCAGTTCCGGCTCGTGTTCAACACGGGCGCCGACGCGGGGCAGACCGTCTTCCACGTGCACGCGCACGTGATGGGCGGCTTCGGCGGCTCGGAGGACCATGTCGGGCTCTGACCCGCGGGGCGGCGCGTCCGCGGACGCGGAGGACCGCGTCGAGCAGACGGCGACGATGGACGGCGTGCTCATGGTGCGCCTCCTCGGGCCGCAGGACCGGCTGCTCCGGCAGATCGAGCGCGAGCACCCGGACGTCGACGTCCGGGTCCGCGGGAACGAGATCACGCTCGTCGGCACCCGGGCGGGCGTGGCGTCCGCCCGCCGGCTCATCGACGAGGTCGTGGCGATGGTGGAGGACGGACAGCACGTGGAACCCCAGGAGATCGAGACGAGCGCCCGACGGCTCGGCGAGGACGACGCGCGGACCCTGTCCGACGTGCTGAGCGAGGCCATCGTGCAGTCGCGCGGCCGCACCGTCCGGCCCAAGACGCAGGGACAGAAGCAGTACGTGCAGGCGATCGACGAGAACACGATCGTGTTCGGCATCGGCCCCGCCGGCACCGGCAAGACCTACCTCGCGATGGCCAAGGCCGTCCAGGCGCTGCAGCGCAAGGAGGTCGAGCGGATCATCCTCACGCGTCCCGCCGTGGAGGCCGGCGAGCGCCTCGGCTACCTGCCGGGTTCCCTCACCGACAAGATCGACCCGTACCTCCGGCCCCTGTTCGACGCGCTCAACGAGATGATGGACCCCGAGCTCGTGCCGAAGCTCATGGCGTCCAACACCATCGAGGTCGCGCCGCTCGCGTACATGCGCGGGCGCACCCTCAACAACGCGTTCGTCGTGCTCGACGAGGCGCAGAACACCACGCCCGAGCAGATGAAGATGTTCCTCACCCGCCTCGGCTTCGGCTCGAAGATGGTGGTCACGGGCGACATCACGCAGGTCGACCTGCCGACGGGCTCCAGCGGCCTGCAGCTCGTGACGCGCGTGCTCGACGGGATGGACGACATCCACTTCTCCCGCCTCACGAGCGACGACGTCGTGCGGCACACCCTGGTCGGCCGCATCGTGGACGCGTACACGCGCTACGACGCGGAGCGCCAGGCCGCCGATCACCTGCGCGCCGAGCGCCGCACCGCCCCTGGGAGCACCCGATGAGCATCGAGATCAACAACGAGTCGGCGATCGAGGTGGACGAGCCGACCATCCAGCGCCTCGCCACGTACGCGCTCGACACCCTGCACGTGCACCCCGACGCGGAGCTCGCCATCGTGATGGTGGACGAGGGCGCGATGGAGCAGCTGCACGTCCAGTGGATGGACGAGCCGGGCCCCACCGACGTGCTGAGCTTCCCCATGGACGAGCTGCGTCCGGGCACCGAGGACCGACCGACGCCCGCCGGGCTCCTCGGCGACATCGTCGTGTGCCCGCAGGTCGCCGCCGAGCAGGCCGTGACCGCCGGTCACTCGACGCTCGAGGAGATCCTGCTGCTCACCGCGCACGGCATCCTCCACCTGCTCGGCTTCGACCACGCCGAGCCCGACGAGGAGCGCGAGATGTTCGGGCTCCAGCGCGACATCCTGATCGGGTTCGCCATGAGCGAGCGCGGTCGCTGACCCGACCGCCGATGCTCGCCCTCCTCCTCCCCGCCTTCCTGCTCGTCGTCCTCGGCGGGCTGTTCGCCGCCGCCGAGTCCGCCATCTCCTCGCTGTCCCGCGCCGACATCCAGGAGCTCGCGCTCACCTCCCGGGCCCGGCGGTCGATGCTGGCCATCTCGACGGACACGGGCGCCTACGTCAACTCGCTCAGCTTCGTCCGCATCGTCGCCGAGACGAGCGCCGCGGTCCTCGTCACGCTGGCGCTCGCGTACACGATCTCCGAGTGGTGGATCACGCTGCTCGTGGCCGCCGCCATCATGACGGCCGTCTCCTTCGTGCTCGTGGGCGCGAGCCCGCGCTCGGTCGGCCGGGTGCACGCGCGTCCGCTGCTCGCCGCGACCGCGCTCCTCGTGCGCGGGATCCGGGTCTCCATCGGCCCGGTCGCGGACGCCCTCGTGGCGCTCGGCAACCGGGTCACGCCGGGCCGCCCGAAGACGGTCGCGACCTTCACGAGCGAGGAGCAGCTGCTCAGCATGGTCGACGAGGCCACGGAGCTCGAGGTGCTCGAGGAGGACGACCGCGAGCTCATCCACTCGATCTTCGAGTTCAACGACACGGTGGTGCGCGAGGTCATGATCCCGCGCACCGACATGGTCGTCGTCGAGCAGACCGTCCACGTGGGCAGCGCGCTCGGCCTCTTCCTGTCCCGCGGCATCTCGCGGGCGCCTGTGACGGGCCGCGACTCGGACGAGATCGAGGGCGTGCTGTACCTCCGCGACCTCGCGCGGATGGTCCACGAGCGGCCCCAGGAGGCGGAGCGCACCACCGTCGACCAGCTGGCGCGGCCCGCGGTGTTCGTCCCCGAGTCGCAGAAGGCGGACGCGCTGCTCCGCCAGATGCAGCTGGAGTCCAACCACCTCGCGATGGTGGTGGACGAGTACGGCGGCATCGCCGGGCTCGTGACGCTCGAGGACCTCATCGAGGAGCTGGTGGGCGACATCAGCGACGAGTACGACCGCGACGTGCCCGAATACGAGGACCTGGGGGACGGCGTGTACCGTGTGAGCGCCCGGCTCCCCATCGACGAGCTGGGCGACCTGTTCGGGCTGGAGCTCGACGACGACGACGTGGACAGCGCCGGGGGGCTCCTCGCGAAGACGCTCGGGCGCCTGCCGGAGCGCGGGTCCGTGGTGCACGTCGGCGGGCTGGTCCTCACGGCCGACCGGGTCGAGGGACGCCGCACGCGCATCAGCACGATCCTCGTCGAGCGCGACCGCGCGGCCGACGCACCCGACGACCACGAGGCGGCCCCCGCGGGCGCCGCCGCCAGCAGAGGACACGACCATGACTGATCCCCGCGACGACGACCCGGCCGGCTCCGCGCCCGCCGACGAGACGGCGGACCGCACCGCCGGCTCCGCGCCCGCCGACGACACCGCGCCGGCCGAGCCGGCGCCCCTGTCCGACGAGGCGTGGGGGATCGACCGCGACGCCGAGCCCGCCCGCACGAAGCGGAAGCCCCGCGGCGGCGCTCCCGCCTACCGCGCCGGGTTCGTCTCGTTCGTCGGCCGCCCGAACGTCGGCAAGTCGACGCTCACCAACGCGCTCGTTGGCGAGAAGGTGGCCATCACGAGCTCCAAGCCGCAGACCACGCGGAAGGCCATCCGCGGGATCGTGCACCGGCCCGACGGGCAGCTCATCCTCGTGGACACGCCCGGCATCCACCGCCCGCGCACGCTGCTCGGCGAGCGGCTGAACGCGCTCGTGCAGACGACGCTGGGCGACGTCGACGTCATCGGGCTGTGCATCCCCGCCGACGAGCGGATCGGCCCGGGCGACCGCTTCATCAACGAGCAGCTCGACGAGTACCCCCGGGCGCGCAAGGTCGCCATCGTCACCAAGACCGACTCCGCGTCGCGCCACGCCGTCGCGGAGCAGCTGCTCGCCGTGCAGGAGCTGCGCGAGTGGGACGCGATCGTCCCCGTGTCGGCCGTCGAGGCGATCCAGCTGGACGCGCTCGTGGGCGAGCTCCTGAAGGCGCTCCCCGTCTCCGAGCAGCTCTACCCGTCCGACGCGGTCACCGAGGAGGGGCTCGAGGCCCGCATCTCCGAGCTCATCCGCGAGGCCGCGCTCGAGGGCGTGCAGGACGAGCTGCCGCACTCGCTGGCCGTCACGATCGACGACATGATCGAGCGCGAGGACAAGGAGCTCCTCGAGATCTACGCGAACCTCTTCGTCGAGCGCGACAGCCAGAAGGGCATCGTCATCGGCGCCCAGGGCTCGCGGCTGAAGCACGTCGGCCAGGTGGCGCGTGCGCAGATCGAGCCGCTCGTCGGGAAGCGCGTGTTCCTCTCGCTGCGGGTCAAGATCGCGAAGGACTGGCAGCGCGACCCGAAGCTGCTCGGCCGACTCGGCTTCTGAGCCGCCGGGCGGGCACGGTCGGCCCGAGCGACGCGGCGGGCGTACATCCCGCGGATGAGATGGGACCGCCTCCGCGGGGATCCTCGGCCCGCGGAGGCCTGGCGCGCCCGCCCGGCACGTACGGTGGTCGCATGCTCCGACGGATCCCCAGGTACCAGCTCGTCCTGGACGTCGCGCTCGCGGCGGCGTTCGTGGCCCTGCTCGCACCCGGCTCCGTGGGCGTCATCGCCGCCAGCGCCCTCGGCGTCTTCGCGTTCGCGACCTCCGAGGTCTCGCTCGTCCTCGTGCTCGTCATGGGGGCGGCGCTGGCGCTCCGCCGCGTCTCGCCCGGGGCGTCGCTCGCGGTCGCCTGGGCGGGCGCCGTCATCCAGATGGGCGCGGGCGCCGGCGTGGAGCCCGGCGACCTCGCCATCGCGGGCGTCGTCTACTGCACGGCGGCGTACGGCGGCCGGGTCGTCCGCGCGCTGGGCCTCGCCTCCGCCATCGTCGGCGGCGTCGTCGCGGCGTCCTACCTCTCGTACGCCGCGGGTCGCGTGCCCGTCGGCAGCGCCGCCCTCGGGACGGGAGAGTGGACGGCGTTCGCCACCCTCTGGCTGTTCCTGCTGCTGTGCGCGTGGAGCGTCCTCCTCGCCTCCTGGACGGCCGGCCGTCTCGTCGTCGCATCCCGGGCCTCGCACGCGAGCCGGGACGCGCAGGCCGCCGCCGAGCGCGACCAGGCCCGCGCGCTCCACGACGTCGTGGTGGAGCAGGAGCGCAACCGCATCGCCCGCGACATGCACGACGTCGTCGCCCACTCGCTCGCCGTCGTGATCGCGCAGGCGGACGGCGCCCGGTACGCGCGGCAGGTGGATCCGGAGGCCGCCGACCAGGCGCTCCGCACCATCTCCACCACCGCCCGCCAGGCGCTCGGCGACGTGCGGATCCTCCTGGCGCAGCTGCGCCACAGCGAGGACGACACCCCGCAGCCCGAGCTCAAGGAGCTCAGCGACCTCATCGACCAGATGCGCTCCACCGGCCTCACGATCGGGTTCGTCGAGACCGGCCGTCCGGGCGAGTTCGGCACGGGCCAGCAGCTGGCCGTGTACCGGATCGTGCAGGAGGCACTGACCAACGTGCTGCGCCACGGCGACGTCGGCCACCCCGTGGAGGTCGAGCTCGCGTGGGCACCCGACGGCGTCTCGGTCGCGGTCCGCAGCCGCACGCTCCCGGACCCCGTGCGCCCCGCGCGCACGACCACCGGCATCATCGCCCTGCCCGTCCTGCCGCCCGCGCCGGTCACGCCCGCGCCGCCCGTGGGGCACGGCCTCGCCGGCATGCGCGAGCGCGCGACGCTCTCCGGCGGCCGCTTCTCGGCGGGCGTGCGCGAGGGCGTGTGGACCGTCTCCGCGTGGATCCCGTTCCCCCCCGCCACCCGCCCCGTGCCCCGCGTGCCCGTCCCCGG
>NZ_JAVCVL010000065.1:0-12716 GCF_032917815.1 Clavibacter sp. MX14-G9D
CGATCGCCGTGCGCGACGCGTCCGCGCTCCTCGGCGTCCCGCTCGCGGGACGCGTCACCGGATCCGCCCGCGTGCGCTGGACCAACGCCCTCCCGTTCGCCGCCTCCGGGCACCGCGAGCGCGTGCAGGCCGTCCGCGACGAGGCCGCGGAGCACCCGGGGCTCGAGATCACCGGATCCGCCGTCGCGGGCACCGGACTCGCCTCCGTCGTGGCCGACGCGCAGGCCGCCGCCGCTCGCGTCCTCGACCGCTGATGCGCTCCCCGCGCCGCCCCTGGCCGGGCAGCGCCCGCGCCGCCCGGCCCGACCACGCGGGTGCGCCGGAGGGATACGCTGAACGGGCGTGTGCTGCACGTGCCCCCTCAACGATCGGAGATCTCCCATGAAAGGCAAGCTTCTCTTCGTCGCCGGAGCCGGTGTCGGTTACGTGCTCGGCGCCCGCGCCGGCCGCAAGCGCTACGAGCAGATCCGCACGAACGCCAAGAAGGTCTGGGACGACCCGAAGGTCCAGCGCCAGGTCGACAACGCGGCCGGCTTCGTGAAGGACCACACCCCCGACGTCGCGCACGCGGTCGTCGGCGGCGCCAAGAAGGTCGTCGGCACCGTCACGGGCGGCAAGAAGGACGCCTCCCACGGCTCCACGCCGTCGAGCGCCTCCACCTCGCACTACCCGACCATGGACCCCGCGTCGCCCGAGCCGAACGGCTCCGGCACCACCCGCTGACCCGCCCGCCCATCCCCAGGAGGGAAACCCGCATGACGGATCAGGATCTCAATCCGAAGAGCAAGCGCTCGCTCGTCCGGCTCGTCGCCGACCTGCCGACGCTCATCGTCCAGCTGATCAAGGACGAGATCGAGTCGTTCAAGAACGAGCTCGTCTCCAAGCTCAAGCACGCGGGGATCGGTGCCGGCTTCCTCGTCGTGGCGCTGTTCTTCGCGTTCATCGCGTTCCTGGTGCTCGTCGCCGCCGCGATCCTCGGCCTGTCCGAGGCGTTCTCGCCGTGGCTGTCCGCGCTCATCGTCGCGGGCGTGTTCCTCCTCATCACGGCGGTGCTGGCGCTGCTCGGCATCCGCTGGATCAAGAAGGGCGTCCCGCCGACCCCCGAGGAGACCGTCGACAGCCTCAAGGAGGACGTCGACGCGGTGAAGGGGACGGGCAAGTATGACCACTGACCGCCCCCGCCCCACGGGACCCCGGTCCCGCACCGAGCTGAAGCTCGACATCCAGCACACGCGCGAGGAGATCTCCGCCACGCTCGACGCCCTCGAGGGGAAGCTGAACGTCCGCCGTCGTGCCCGCGAGGGCATCGCCGACCTCCGCCGCCGCATCCGCCGCACGGCCGACGAGGACCCGCTGCTCCTCGTCGCCGTGGGCGTCGGCGCGGTGGTCGTCGTCGGCGGCGTGGTCTGGGCCGTGGCCCGCGCCGCGCGCCGCTGACCCGCCGCACGAGGCGCTCGTCGTGACCGCGGGGGAGCCCCGGCGCCCGCGCCGCCGCACGGCGCCGGAGCCCGGCGAACTCGGGGCCCACCCGCTGCTGCTCCCGGGGGCCGTCGGGCTCGCGGGCTCGCTGCTCCTCCTCGTCGCGTCCTTCGTGGTCGGGCACACGCCCGCCGAGTCGGGCCTCAGCCGGCTGCCCGTCATCGGCGCGCTCCGGGTCTCGGCCCTCGCGACGGGCATCGGATCCGTCGCCGTCGTCGTCGGCGGCGTCATGCTCACCGCCGCCTGGCTGCTCCTGGGGGCGCTGCTCCCGCGCCTCGGCGCGTCGGGCCTCGCGGCCACGCTGCGCCTCGCGGTGCTGTGGTCCGTCCCGCTCCTGCCGAGCGCGCCGCTGTTCAGCCGCGACGTCTACTCCTACATCGCCCAGGGCCGGGTGCTCGCGGCCGGGCTCTCCCCCTACGAGCACGGACCCGCGGTGCTCGACGACTGGCGGAGCACGGGCGTCGACCCGCTGTGGGCCCACAACCCCGCGCCCTACGGCCCGCTCTTCCTCGCCATCGAGCGCGTCATCGGCGGGATCGACACGGCGCTCGGCGTCGAGGCCGCCGTCCTCGCGGCGCGCGGCGTCGCCGTCCTCGGCGTCGTGCTCATGGTCGCGTGCGGCCTGCGGATCGCGCGCCGGCGCCGCATCGACCCGGTCCGGACGGTGTGGTTCCTCGCCGCGAGCCCGCTCGTGGCCTTCAACTTCGTGATGGCCGCCCACAACGACGCCCTCATGATGGGCCTCCTCGTCGCGGGACTGCTCGCGGCCATCGACTCGCGGCCGGTGCTCGGCGTCCTCCTGGTCACGGGCGCCGTGGCCGTGAAGCCCATCGCGCTGCTCGCGCTGCCGATCATCGCCATCGTCCACGCGGAGATGCGCGCGCGCCGCGTCGACGACCGGGCGCCGGCGGGCGTCGCCGTCGACGGGTCCGTGGGCGCGGTGCCGGGCCTCCGCCCGCCGACTCGCGATCCGCGCGTCTGGGCCTCGTGGGTCGCCTCCGGCGTCGCGACCATGAGCCTCCTCGTGCTCGCGGGGGAGCTCCTCGGCGTCGGCCTGGGCTGGATCTCCGCCCTGTCGAGCCCCGTCTCCGTGGTGTCGTGGTTCATGCCGTTCGGCATCGCGGCGGGGGCGATCGGGCCGCTCGTGGAGGCGCTCGGCGGTCCCGGCGGCGCCGTCGAGGGCGGGATCAAGACCGCGGGCATCCTGCTCGGGTTCGCGGGCGCCGCCTGGTGCATCCTCACGACCCGCACGCTCTCCGGCGAGGCGCGCCTCGCGCTGGCCTTCGCGTGCGTCGTCGCGATGTCGCCCGTGGTCTACCCCTGGTACGGCCTGTGGGTGCTCGTCATCCTGGCGGTGGTCGGCATCGCCGACGGCGCGGCCATGTCGCTCGCCGTGTCCGCCACGGTGTTCCTCGTCGGCGTCAACCTGCTGGAGCCCATGGCCGTGGTGCACTCGGTGGCCTCCGGGTGGCCGCGGGTGCTGGTGGTCGCCGTCACGGTCGTGGGCGTCCTCGGGGTGCTCGCGCCGGGGCTGCAGGGACTCGCGGGGACGGATCCGTTCCGGGCCCTGCGCGCGCCGCGCCACCAGTTCTCCGCCGCGCGGCAGCCCCCGGCCTGACGCGGGCGGCCGCGCGGGAATGCGCGCGCCCGCCCGGGACGTTCTCCCGGGACACCACCGACGGGAGCGCGACCATGGACACCGACCTCGACTGGCACGACCTCATCCGCCGCGCGCACAGCGGCTTCGCCGACCGCCTCGGCGCGGTCACCGACTGGGCGGCCCCCACGCCCGACGTCGAGTGGGACGTCCGGGAGCTCGTGTCGCACGTCATCGAGGAGCAGCAGTGGGTGCCGCTCCTCCTCGCCGGCCACACCGCCGAGACCGGGCAGGCCCTCATCCGCGAGCTCGGCGACGACCTGGTGGCCGAGTGGGGCCGCTACTCCCGGGAGGCTCTCGCCGCGTGGCAGGGCGTCGACCCGGAGCGCCCCGTGGTGCTCTCCACCGACCGCGTGCCGGCGCGGGAGTACCTGCGCGAGCAGCTGTCCGACGTCGTCATCCACGGCTGGGACCTCGCCCGGGCGACGGGCGCGGACGAGCGCATCGACGACGAGCTGGTGCGCGCGACGTGGACCGTCTTCGCCCCCCAGAAGGACACCCTGGAGGCCAGCGGGCTGTTCGCGTCGCCCGTGCCGGTCGCGGAGGACGCGCCCCTGCAGGTGCGGCTGCTCGCGCTGACGGGCCGCGACGCCCGGTAGCGCGGGAATGATCTGACGGCCGTCCGGCCGATGCGGGACGGCGTCGCCACGCGACGTACCATGGGGGCATGAGCATCCCGGCTGCCGAGTCGGCGGCATCTCAGGTCCCCCCGATCGACCCCTCCGGTGAGGCGCGTCCCGGTGACGCGTCGACCCCCGAGGCCGGCCCCAGCGGCTACGCCCTCTGGGCCGTCCTCCGCCGCGACCCGCAGCGCCCCGACGACCTCGACGGCCGCGAGGTCCCCGGCGCCGTCGACGAGCTCGACGGCATCGTCGCGATCGTCGAGCGCGAGGGCGTCACCGTCCGCGGGTTCTACGACGTCTCCGGCATGCGCGCCGACGCCGACCTCATGGTCTGGATCCACGGCCCGCAGATGGAGACCCTGCAGTGGGCCTTCCGCGAGATCCGCCGCGCGCGCCTGATCCGCGCGCTCATCCCCTCGTGGAGCGCGGCGGGCGTCCACCGCGACGCCGAGTTCAACCGCAGCCACGTGCCCGGCTTCCTCCGCGGCGAGGAGCCGCGCGACTGGCTGTGCGTCTACCCGTTCGTCCGCTCCTACGAGTGGTACCTGCTCCCGCCCGAGGAGCGCGGGCGCATGCTCGCGCAGCACGGCCGCCAGGGCGCGGCCTTCCGCAGCGTCATCGCGAACACGGTCTCGTCGTTCGGCCTCGGCGACTACGAGTGGATCCTCCCGCTCGAGTCGAACGAGCTCGTCGACCTGGTCGACATGATGCGCGACCTGCGCAACACCGACGCGCGCCGTCACGTGCGCGAGGAGGTCCCGTTCTACACGGGCCGCCGCATCACCACCGCCGAGCTCGTGGAGGTCCTCCAGTAATGGCCGCAGTGAACCTGGGCCGCAAGCCCGCCCCCGCCACCGACGCCCCGCGCGAGCCGGGCGCCCTCGTGTCCGCCGCGAGCCCCGCCGCGCAGCACGGCCCCGCGCACGTCGAGGAGCCCGTCGCGTACGACGCGATCCTCCTGGCGTCGTTCGGCGGCCCCGAGGGCCAGGACGACGTCATCCCCTTCCTCCGCAACGTGACCTCCGGCCGCGGCATCCCCGAGGAGCGCCTCGAGGAGGTCGCGCACCACTACCGCGCGTTCGGCGGCATCAGCCCCATCAACGAGCAGAACCGCGAGCTGAAGGCGGCCCTCGAGGCGCGCCTCGCCGAGCGCGGCATCGACCTGCCCGTGCTCTGGGGCAACCGCAACTGGGGCCCGTACCTCAACGACGCCCTGCGCGAGGCCGAGGAGAAGGGCTACCGCCAGCTCATCGCCGTCGCCACGAGCGCGTACAGCTCGTACTCGTCGTGCCGCCAGTACCGCGAGGACTTCGCGGACGCGCTCGAGGACACCGGCCTGCAGGGCGTGATCCGCATCGACAAGGTCCGCCAGTTCTTCGACCACCCGGGGTTCGTCACGCCGTTCATCGAGGGCACGCGCGACGGCATCCGCGACGTGATCGCGCACCTCGAGGCCGAGGGCGCCCCCGTCGACCTCGCGACCGACGTCGAGATCATGTTCAGCACCCACTCCATCCCGTCGTCGGACGCCGCCAAGTCCGGCCCCGCGGAGCGCGGCTTCGACCAGGACGGCGCGTACGCGGCGCAGCACCTCGCCGTCGCCGAGGTCGTCATGCACGAGGTCCGGAAGGAGCTCGGCATCGACCAGGAGGTGCCGTGGCAGCTGGTCTACCAGTCGCGCTCCGGCCCGCCGTCCATGCCGTGGCTCGAGCCCGACGTGAACGACGCCATCGGCGAGCTGCCCGCCCGGGGCCGCCGCGCCGTCGTCATCGTGCCGCTCGGCTTCGTGAGCGACCACATGGAGGTCAAGTGGGACCTCGACAACGAGGCCACCGAGTCCGCGGCCGAGAACGGCCTGTACTCGGTGCGCGTGCCCACGCCGGGCGTGCACGCCGCGTACGTCGACGGCCTCATCGACCTCGTGCTGGAGCGCCGCGACGGCATGGCGGCCGCCGACCGCCCCCACATGACGGACCTCGGGCCCTGGTACGACGTCTGCCGCACCGGCTGCTGCGAGAACGTGCGGCTGGGCTTCAAGCCCGCCGTCTCCGGGCTGGCACCGTGACGGACGGTCCCACGACGCCGACCCCGCGGACGACGCTGCGCATCGGGACCCGGGGCAGCGCGCTCGCCCTGGCCCAGACGCGCGCGATCGCCGCGGAGATCACCGGCGCGTCGGGACTCGAGGTCGAGCTCGTCCCGGTCACCACGCACGGCGACACGTCGCGCGAGTCGCTGGCGACCCTCGGCGGCACCGGCGTGTTCGCGAGCGCCCTCCGGGAGTCGCTCCTCCGCGGCGAGTGCGACCTCGTGGTCCACTCGCTGAAGGACCTGCCGACGACCCCGTACGCGGGCCTCACGGTCGCGTCCGTGCCCGCGCGCGAGGACCCGCGCGACGTCGTGTGCGCGCGCGACGGCCTCACCCTGGCGACAATGCCGCGCGGCGCGCGCGTGGGCACCGGATCCCCGCGGCGCCGCGCCCAGATCCTCGCCGAGCGCCCCGACCTCGAGGTGGTCGACATCCGCGGCAACATCGACACGCGGCTCTCGCGCGTCACCGCGGGGGACCTCGACGCCGTGATCCTCGCGGCCGCGGGCCTCGAGCGCATCGACCGCATCGACGCCGCCACGGAGCACCTCGAGCTCGACCGCTGGCCCACGGCTCCCGGCCAGGGCGCGCTCGCGCTCGAGATCCGGGCGGAGGACGCGGAGACGCACTCCGAGGTGGGCCGCGCGGTCGAGGCCGTCGACGACCCGTTCACGCACGCGGCCGTCCTCGCGGAGCGCGGCGTCCTCGCCGCCCTCGAGGCCGGCTGCGCCGCGCCCATCGGCGCCTTCGCCACGGTCACCAGCGCCCGCCTCGCCCTCACCGCCGTGGTCTACCGGCCGGACGGCACGCAGCGCATGGCCGCGAGCACCGAGCTCGACACCTCGGGGGTGGAGGTCGCCCAGCTGGGCGCCTACGCCGCCACGCTCTCGGGACCCGTGTCCCGCGAGCTCCTCGACGCCGGAGCGGCCGGCCTCGCGCCGCTGGGAGGGACCCGATGACCTCGACGGACCAGAAGCCCCTGAAGGGCTGGCGCGTGCTCGTGCCCCGCGGCGGGCCGTGGGGCGACGGCGTCGCCTACGACCTCCGCGCCCAGGGGGCCACGCCCGTCGTCGCGCCGATGATCAACTTCGCCGCCACGCAGGACGCGCCGGGCCTCGAGCAGGCCCTCGCCGACCTCGCCGGCGGCACCTTCGACTGGCTCACCGTCACGAGCGCCACGACGGTCGACGTCCTCTCCTCGCACCGGGCCTCCGTGCCGGAGGGCACCCGCATCGCCGCGGTCGGCGAGACCACCGCCGCAGCGCTCGTGGCCGCCGGGTACACCGTCGACTTCGTGCCGTCCATCGACTCCTCCGCCACCGCCCTCCTCGAGGAGTGGACCGAGATGGCCGCCGGGTCCCCGCGCCGCCGCGTGCTCACGCTGCGGTCGGAGATCGCGAAGCCGACGCTCACCGACGGGCTCATCGCCCGCGGCCACGACGTGCGCTCGGTCGTCGCCTACCGCACGGTGGGCGTCCCCGTCAGCGACCGGATCCGGGAGGACGTCGCCTCGGGCCGCGTCCGCGCGATCCTCGTGACCTCGGGCAGCGTCGCGGAGCAGGTGCACGAGCAGCTGGGCGACGTGCCCGAGGGCGTGCTCATCGCCTGCATCGGCCCGCGCACCGCGAAGGACGCCCGCCGCTCCGGCGTCCGCGTCGACGTGGTCGCGCCCGAGCGCTCGGCCGCCTCGCTCATCCAGTCCCTCGTCGACATCGCCCGCCAGGAGGAGCCGCGCACCGACAGCGCCGCCATCGCCGGCCTCGCCGACCTCCTCGATCGGAGCACCACCGAATGACGTCCCCGTACTACCGTCCGCGCCGCCTCCGCACGTCGCCCGCCATGCGCCGCCTGACAGCGGAGACGCGCCTGCACGCCGCCGACCTCGTGCTGCCGATGTTCGTGCGCGAGGGCCTGGCCGACCCGCAGCCCATCTCCTCCATGCCGGGCGTCTCCCAGCACTCGCTCGACAGCCTGCGCCGTTCGCTCGTCGAGGCCGCGGAGTCGGGCATCGGCGGCGTGATGCTGTTCGGCGTCCCCGCGGTCCGCGATGCGGAGGGCTCGGGCGCCAGCGACCCCGACGGGATCCTGAACGTCGCCACCCGGGTTGCCGTCGAGGAGGTCGGCGACGCGCTCGTCGTGCAGACCGACCTGTGCCTGGACGAGTTCACCGACCACGGCCACTGCGGCGTCCTCGACGCCCACGGCGTGGTCGACAACGACCGCACGCTCGACCGCTACCGCGCCATGGGCCTCGCGCAGGCCGAGGCCGGATCCCACCTGCTCGGCCTCAGCGGCATGATGGACGGCCAGGTCGGCGCGGTCCGCGAGGCCCTCGACGACGCCGGGCACCACGACGTCGCGATCCTCGCCTACGCGGCCAAGTACGCCAGCGCCTTCTACGGCCCGTTCCGCGAGGCGGTGGACTCGCAGCTCGTCGGCGACCGCCGCACGTACCAGATGGACAACGGCAACCGCCGCGAGGCGCTGCGCGAGGTCGAGCTCGACATCGAGGAGGGCGCCGACGTCGTCATGGTGAAGCCCGCCATGAGCTACCTCGACATCCTCGCCGACGTCGCCGCGTCGAGCAGCGTGCCCGTCTGGGCGTACCAGATCTCCGGCGAGTACGCGATGATCGAGGCCGCCGCGCAGAACGGCTGGATCGACCGCGAGCGCGCCATCGAGGAGAGCGTCCTCGGCATCAAGCGCGCCGGAGCCGACGCGATCCTCACCTACTGGGCGGTCGAGCTCGCCGAGCGCCTCGCGCGGCGCTGAGCCCGCACCCGCCCGAGAACAGCACCGGCGCCGGATCCCCTCCGCCGCCCGAACCGAGCGCGACGCCACCGCGCACCGAAGGACTCACCGTGACCCACTCCCAGGACCTCTTCGACCGCGCACGCGACGTCATCCCCGGCGGCGTCAACTCGCCCGTCCGCGCGTTCGGATCCGTCGGCGGCACGCCGCGCATGATGGTGCGGGCGTCGGGTCCGTACGTGACCGACGCCGACGGCGTGGAGTACGTCGACCTCGTCAACTCGTGGGGTCCCGCGATCCTCGGCCACGCCCGCCCGGAGGTGGTGCGGGCGGTGCAGGACGCCGCCGCCCTCGGCCTCGGCTTCGGCGCCACCACCCCCGCGGAGACGGAGCTCGCCGAGCTCGTCACCGAGCGCGTGCGGGTCGCGGGCGTGGACGGATCCCCGGACCGCCGCCCCATCGAGAAGCTCCGGCTCGTCTCGACCGGCACCGAGGCCACCATGACCGCCATCCGCCTCGCCCGCGGCTTCACCGGCCGCGACCTGCTGGTGAAGTTCTCCGGGCACTACCACGGCCACTCCGACAGCCTCCTCGCGGAGGCGGGCTCGGGCGTCGCCACCCTCGCGCTGCCGGGCTCCGCGGGCATCCCCGAGGCCATCGCCGCGCAGACGATCGTGGTCCCGTACAACGACCTCGACGCCGTCCGCGCGGTCCTCGCCGAGCACGGCCCCCGCATCGCCGCCGTGATCACCGAGGCCGCCGCCGCGAACATGGGCGTCGTGCCGCCGCTGCCCGGGTTCACCGCGGAGCTCGCGCGCCTCACCCACGACAACGGGTCGCTCCTCATCTCCGACGAGGTGCTCACCGGCTTCCGCGTGCACCCGGCCGGCTACTGGGGCCTCGACAACGCCGGGCTGGCGGCCGACCACCCGGACGCGTGGACGCCCGACCTCGTCACCTACGGCAAGGTCATCGGCGGCGGCCTGCCCGTCGCGGCGCTCGGCGGCCGCGCGGACGTCATGGACCACCTCGCGCCCCTCGGCCCCGTCTACCAGGCCGGCACCCTCTCCGGGAACCCGGTCGCGGTCGCCGCGGGCCTCACGACGCTGCGCCTCGCCGACGCCGACGTGTACCGCGCGCTCGACATCGCCGCCGACATCCTCATCTACGCGGTCGAGCTCGCCTTCGACCGCGCGGGCCTCGCCTACTCCGTGCAGCGCGCGGGCAGCCTCTTCAGCTTCACCTTCGGCACCCCGCCCGAGCGCGGGATCGTCGACTACGCGACCGTGCAGGCGCAGGAGACCTGGCGCTACCCGGCCTTCTTCCACGCGATGCTCGACCAGGGCGTCAGCCTGCCGCCGTCGGTCTTCGAGGCGTGGTTCGTGTCGGCCGCCATGGACGAGGCGTCGCTCGACCGCGTGATCCGCGCCCTGCCCGCCGCCGCCCGCGCCGCCGCCGACGCGACCCCGCCGGCCTAGCCCGGGCTCCTCGTCGGCGCCGTCGGACCCCTCGGCGCCGTCGGACCCGTCAGAGCGTGATGGCCGCGAAGCGCTCCAGCTCCACCCAGCCGTCGCGTCCGTCCGCGGGCGTCCCCGGGCGGGCGGTCGCCGGGACGCCGAGGCGGTCGGCCTCCGCCAGCTGCGCCACGTCGAAGCCCGTGAGCGCGCCGATCTCCGCCACCGCCACCTGGTAGGTGCGGTACGGCCCGAGCTCCGGGGCGTCCGGGGTCGCCGTGGCCCGGTCGAGGTCGCCGAGCTGCGGGGCCTGGTCGAGCAGGTACCCGGTGGCCGCGAGGCCGTCGTCCGCGGCCCAGGCCGCGATCTTCCAGAACATGAGCGGGATCCGGACTCCGCGGTACACGGGGTCGTCCTCCGAGAAGACGGGGCCGGTCAGCACCGTCATGCGCCGGTCGCCGAGGTCGGCGTTCTCCAGCACGTAGTCCTCGAGCCCCAGCCACAGCTCCTTCGACTGGTTGAACTCGGCCGCCTGCGGCGCGGCGTTCGTGTACGCGAAGGTGTCCGCGCTCGCGCGGGCGGCCTCCGCGATGTCGCCCCACACCGGGTCCCGCCGGCGCACCAGGTGCCCGCGGTCGATGTCGTTGCGCGCGTACAGCTCCGGGCCGCACTGCTGGTCCTCCGGCAGGCGCGGATCCAGGTGCCAGTCGTCCGTGCGCTCCACGTCCACGAGGCGCCCGCCGTCGATGTTCACGGCCGTGAGCGCGGCGAGCCTCCGGTCGGTGTCCATGAGCACGGTGAAGTGCCGGTAGTCGAGCTGCACGGGCCGCGCGTCGGCCGGGGCCTCGGGCAGCGGGAGCGGGATGGGCAGGAAGTCGAGGTCATAGCCGTCCATGCCCGGAGCCTATTCCCGGCCCCGGACGCCCGACCGGGCTGCGGGGCGGACGCCCAGGGGGCGGCGCGGGATGGATGCTGCCCGGCGGTCAGGCGCGACGCAGCGGCGCGGTGGTCCGGCCGCGGGCGAGCTCGGCGAAGACGTCGGTCGTGAGCCGGTAGGCATGCTCGACCTCGGCGACGACGCGGGCGCGCTCGTCGTCGTCCCAGGGCACCTGGTCGAGGGCCTCGCGGTAGGTGCCGCAGAACCGACGCGGCTCCGCGATCTCGGCGAAGAGGTAGAGGCCCACGCCGTTGGTGTCGAAGCCGAACTGGCGCTGCAGGAGCGTGCGCAGCAGGCGCCCGCCGGACAGGTCGCCGAGGTAGCGCGTGTAGTGGTGCGCGATGAAGCCGCCGACCCACACGGAGGCGACCGTCTCGATCCGCTCGACGTAGGCCGCCGTGCTGGCGAGCGGACGGACCACGTCCCGCCAGTCGGCGCCGACCAGGAAGTCGAGGTCGGCCTCGATGGCCGGGAGGCGCGTGAGGTGCGGGTCGATGAAGCGCGCGGCGACGGGATCCGCCGCCATGCGCTGCGTCGCCGCCTCGATGGCGCGGTAGATGAAGTAGTGCTGGGCGACGAGGGCCACGTAGTCGTCGCGGCAGCCGCGGCCGGTCACCAGCGCCGTCATGAACTCGTCCGCGTCCTGGCTCTCGGCGCGCGGTCGTGCGCGGTCGCGGAGGGCCTCGGTGAGGGGGACGACGGTCATGATGTAGGTGAGCCTAACCTCATCCGCCGCCCCGGCGGAAGGGCGTGCCGCGAGCCCCTGGGGGACCGTCGGCGGGGTCTCAGGAGGCGGCGGCGAAGAACACGAGGCCGAGCAGCGGCGGCACGCCCTGGATCAGCGCCGGGAGCAGGTACTTCTTGCCCGTGCTGGCGATGATGATCGAGGCGAGCACCATGCACGCGGTCGTGAACAGCACGAGCGTGAGGCCGGCGGGCACGTTGCCGACGAAGTAGAGGATGAGGCCGAGGCCCGCGCCGAGCGCGAGGAACAGGTTGTAGAAGCCCTGGTTGTAGGCCCAGGGCTTGATGATGCGGGCCTTCTCCTGGTCCTCGACGCCGAAGCGCCCCCACGCGAACGGCTTCTCGAACCAGACGCTCTCGAGCAGGAAGAAGACGACGTGCAGCAGGGCCGCGAGTCCGACGAAGATGGTTCCGGTGGCGGCGACCGCGGTCATGTTCCCTCACTCCGGCGGCAGCGTGCCGCATCGCGCCCAGGCTAGCGCGGGCCGCGCTCCCGCGAGCGCGCGGACGGCGGCGGGCCGGGCGTCAGGAGCGGACGTCGACGACCACGCGTCCGCTCGAGGCGCCCGAGAGGATCCGCTCGCCGGCGGCGACCGCCCCGCCGAGCGGCACCGTCGTCGTGATCGCGTCGAGGAGCGCGGGGTCGAGGTCGGTGGCGAGCCGCGCCCACGCCTCGCGGCGGAGCGCGGCGGGCGCGTCCACCGAGTTGATGCCGGCGAGCGTCACGGCGCGGAGGATGAACGGCAGCACGGTGCCCGGCAGGTCGGGGCCCTGCGCGAGGCCGGCGGCCGTGACCACGCCGCCCCACCGGGTCTGCGCGAGCACGTTCACGAGCGTCGCGCTGCCCACGCTGTCGACCGCGCCCGCCCAGCGGATGCGCTGCAGCGGCTTGCCCGGCTCGCCGAGCTCACCGCGGTCGATCACGTCCGCCGCGCCGAGCGCCCGCAGCCGGTCGCCGAGCTCGTCGACGCGGCCGGTGGAC
>NZ_JAVCVL010000066.1:0-12509 GCF_032917815.1 Clavibacter sp. MX14-G9D
GTGCCGCCGCGCCGCCGGTACCGGGCGAGGATGCTGGTCGCCGACGCGTACGCCTCGAGGCACCCGCGCTGGCCGCAGCCGCACGCGTCGCCGTCCTGCACGATCGGCGCGTGCCCGAGCTCGCCCGCGCCGCCCGTGGCCCCGCGCACGACGACGCCGGACGTGACCACCGCGGCGGCGATGCCCGTGCCGATGGGGAGGAACACGAAGTCGCGGAACGCCGCCGCCTCGTCCGGGTGCGCGGCGCGCTCGGCGACCGCGGCGGCGCGCCCGTCGTGCTCCACGTGCACGGGGAGGCCCAGCTCGTCCTCGAGGATCCGGCGCAGCGGCAGCTCGGACCAGCCGAGGTTCGCCGCGTAGCCGATGCTCCCGGTCTCCGCGTCGACGAGCCCGGGGGACGCCAGGCCCACCGCGGTCACCCGGCTGCCGTGCGCCGCGGAGCGGGCGACGAGGTCCGTCACGAGCTCCCGGAGCGTGGCGAGCGCGTCCATGCGGGCGTCGAAGGTGGGCGTCACGCGACGGGCGACGACCCGGCCGTCGGCGTCGAGCACGGCGCCCTTCAGCGTGGTGCCGCCGATGTCCACGGCGACGACCGCGCAGGGACGCGCGGACGGCACCGACGACGGTGCCGCGGGATCCGCCTGCCGGTGGCTCATGCGGTGGCGCCCGCCGCCTCGGCCTCGGCGAGGGCCCGCACCCGCTGCTCCACGCGGGCGGGCGCGAGCACCTCCTCGAGGATCATGCGGGTGGCGCCGCGCACGACGGCGTTGGCCGGGTCCGCCGCCGCGCGCACGTCGAGGTCGTGCGCCGCGATGGGCAGGCAGCGCGAGAACAGCTCCGCGCGGATGGCGGCGACGAGCGGCGCCGAGGCCGACATGGTCCCGCTCAGCACGACCGTGCGCGGGTTCAGGAAGTTGACGATGGTGGCGAGCGAGGCGCCGATGCGGGCGCCGGCGTCCCGCAGGACCGTGACGACCTCCGGGTCGGCGGTGCGCCCGAGGTCGATGATGTCCGACGCGCTGGCGACCGGGTGCCCGAGCGCGGTGAGGCGCGCGGCGACCGCGCCGCCGCCCGCGACCGACTCCAGGCAGTTCGGGATGCCGCAGATGCAGGAGATGGCGGCCTCGCCGTCGACGGCGGAGTGGCTGATCTCGCCGGCCGCGCCGCTGGACCCGCGGTGCAGGCGTCCGCCCGTGAGGATGCCGCTGCCGATGCGCGTGCCGAGCACCACGGCGAGGAGGTGGTCGGCGTCGCTGCGGGCGCCGGGGGCGGACTCGGCGAGCGCCACCAGGTTGGCGTCGTTCTCGACCACGACGGGCACGTCGGTGTGCGCGGCGAAGAGCGCGGGGAGGCTGACGTTGTGCCACGACGGCATGAAGGACGGCAGCACGACGCGCCCGGACGGGTGCTCGATGGGCGCGGGGAGGCCGACGCCGATGCCGGAGAGGAGCGCGGGATCCAGCCCGTGCTCGGCCAGGAGGCCCTGCACCTCGGCCCACATCGTCGCGACGACGGACTCGGGGTCGTGGTCGGGCAGGCCGGGGCGGCGCACGCTGCCGACCACGCCTCCCGCGAGGTCGGCGACGGCGACCGTGAGGTGCCGGGCCCCGAAGTCGACCGCGGCGACGGATCCGGCCTGGCGCACGACCTCGAGCCGCTTCGCCCGCCGCCCGCCGCGGGACTCCTCGTCGCCCTCCTCGGCGATGAGGCCGAGGCGGAGCAGGGCGTCGACCCGGATGCCGACGGTGGAGGGCGACAGCCCCGTGCGGCGCGCGATCGCGGACCGGGAGGCGGCCCGCTCCTCCCGGATGAGGCGGAGCACGTCGCCCACGGATCCGGGGGCGACCTCCACGTCCTGGAGGTGCGGCGAGTTGGTGGCCATGTGGACACCCTATCGACGATCGAACGAAGTTGCCCGAAAAAAGAACTACTTCTTCTGGCAACAGCCCAGTAACATGCGGGAAACACCCGAAGCCTACGGTCGAGAGCCACGGCTTCCCGGACGACGCCGTCCTCCTCCGAGGCGCACGCGTCCGGTCCCCGAGCCGCCCACCACGAGGAGCCCGCGATGACCGCACACCCCCCGACCGCCCGCCCGGGCGCCGCGGCCGGTGCCCGCCGAGGCGCGGCGTGACCGCCCTCACCTCGGCCCGGCTGCCGGAGTCGTACCGGCGCCGCACCATGCACGAGAAGGAGGGCCGCGCCGGCTACGCGCTCGTCGCCCCCACCACGATCCTGCTGTCGGTCTTCTACCTGTACCCGCTGCTGCAGACCGTGGTCTACAGCTTCACCGACTGGAACCCGGGCGCGCCCGGCACCACGAGCTTCGTGGGCCTCGACAACTTCGCGGGCCTGTTCGCGCCGACGAGCGGGTTCCTCTCCGCGCTGCGCAACACGGCGATCATCGCGATCGTGGTGGTGCCGGGATCCATGGCGGTCGGCCTGCTGTTCGCCGCCATGCTCGACGGCCCGTTCCGTGGCCGCTCGTTCTACCGCACCATGATCTTCGCGCCGCACATCGCGCCCACGGTCGGCAGCGCGCTCATCTTCTCCTACCTGCTCACGCCGCTCGGCGGGCTCGTGAACACGGCGCTCGAGCCGTTCGGCGTCAACCCGATCTCGTTCCTCACGACCGAGCCGTGGGCCATCGTCGCGGTCATCGTCTTCATCGTCTGGCAGCAGACGGGGTACACGATGATCATCTTCTCGGCCGCCCTCTCCACCATCCCGCCGAGCTACCACGAGGCCGCGAAGCTCGACGGCGCGGGCGTCGTCCGCCGCTTCCTCTCCATCTCCCTCCCGCTCGTCGCGCCCACCAGCGGGTTCCTCGTCATCACCGGGCTCATCAGCACCCTGCAGGTCTTCACGCAGGTCTACGTGCTGACGGGCGGCGGGCCCCTCGGGTCCACCAAGACCGCCATCTACTGGATCTACGAGCAGGGCTTCCAGTTCTTCAACGGCGGGGCGGCCACCGCGGCCTCCGTCGTCCTCCTGCTGATCGGCATCACCGTCACCGCCGTCCAGCTCAAGTTCCTGTCGCGCCGCGACACCGTCGAGATGCTGTGAAGGGCCCGTCGTGACCATCTCCCTCGAGCGCGAGGCCGCCGCCGCCGTGCCGCCCGCGGGGCCCTCCCGCCCCGCGCACCCCGCCCGCCGACGCCGCCCGCTCCGCCGGCTGCTGCCGTCGACGCTCCGCCACGTCGTGCTCATCGTCGCGAGCCTGGTCTTCTTCGGCCCGTTCATCTGGATGGTGCTCGTGAGCTTCAAGTCGGCCCAGGAGGCGCTGTCGGTCCCGCCGACCTTCCTGCCCACCGAGTGGCACCCCGAGAACTACACGCGGCTGTTCGAGATCGCGCCGTTCGGCCGGTTCTACGTGAACACGGTCGTGGTCGCGGTGCTCTCCACCGCCGGGCAGGTCATCACGAGCCTCATGGCCGGGTACGCCTTCGCCCGCCTGCGGTTCCGCGGCCGCAACCTGCTGTTCCTGGTGCTGCTCGCGGCGCTCATGGTGCCGTTCGAGATCGTGTTCACGCCGCTGATCACGCTGCTCTCGTCGCTCGGGTGGCTGAACAGCTACCAGGGCCTCATCGTGCCGAACGTCCCGTCGATCCTCGGGGTGTTCCTCTTCCGGCAGTTCTTCTCCAACTTCCCGACCGAGATCGAGGACGCCGCGCGCATGGACGGCGCGGGCGTCTGGCAGCGCTTCCGCACGATCATGGTGCCGATGGCGACGCCGATGATCGGCTCCTTCGCGATCCTCTCCTTCGTCTACAACTGGAACAACTTCTTCTTCCAGTTCATCGCCGTGAACCGCACCGAGTTCTTCACCGTGCAGATCGGCCTCACGCTCCTCCAATCGCAGGAGGGCGCCTCGAACTTCAACCTGCTGATGGCGGGATCCACGCTCGCGGTGATCCCCGTCCTCGTCGTCTTCCTGCTCTTCCAGAACCAGATCGTCAAGGCGATCTCCGGCGGGCTCCGCTGAGCCCCGCCGTCCCCCGCGCCTCTCCCCGCTCGACCGCACGCGCACGCCGCACGACCCGCACGGCACCCATCGCACCCACCGCACCACCGCCCCACACCAGGAGGAATCCATGAAGCTCCGCCGCCCCTCGACGCGCTCCCCGCGCTCCACCGTCCTCCGACGGTCCCTCGCCGTCGGGACGGTCCTCGCGACCGCCGTCGCCCTCTCCGGCTGCAGCAGCGGATCCGTCACCGGCAACGCGGGCGACAGCGCGGGCCGCACCACCATCACCATGTGGAACCAGGCCACGGGCGACGCGGCCACCAAGCTCACCGAGCTCGTGCAGCGCTTCAACGACGCGCAGGACGAGTACACGGTGCAGTCGCAGTTCATCGCGTCGGAGGGGTTCACGGCCCGCATGGTGCAGGCGCTCACGAGCGACCAGGCGCCGAACCTCGTCATCAGCGACTCGGAGCCGTCGTCGCTCGGCGAGTCCATCGCGACGGGGAAGATCGTGCCGCTCGACGACCGGCTCGGCACGGGCGACTACGACCTCAGCGCCGACGACATCCCCGAGGGCATGCTCGCCTCCGGCCAGTTCGACGGCACCACCTACGCCCTGCCGACCGACGGCGGCGACTACGCGATCATCTACAACAAGGAGATGTTCGCCGAGGCCGGCATCACCGACACCCCCACCACCTGGGACGAGCTCGCGGCCGATGCCAAGACCCTCACGAAGGACGGCCAGTACGGCGTCTACCTCCCCATCGGCTCGAACGAGTGGCCCGTCTTCACCTGGCAGTCGATGCTGTGGAGCGCCGGCGGCGAGTTCCTCAACGAGGACAACACGGAGGTCGCGTTCGACTCCCCCGAGGGCGTCGCGGCGCTCACCACGTGGACCGACATGGTGAAGGACGGCGTCGCCTACCCGTCCAGCGCCGCGGACAGCAACCAGAACCAGGGCGCCCCGTTCTTCAACGCGGGCCAGTTCGCCATGTTCATCGGCGGCGCCTACAACCTCAGCACCGTCGAGGAGGGCATCGGCGCCGAGAACGTGGGCGTCTTCACCTTCCCGCAGCTGGAGCAGCCGGCCATGAACACGGGCACCAACGTGTCGTACATCACGAAGGGCACCGAGGAGCAGGAGGCCGGCTCCTACGCGTTCCTGTCCTGGTTCATGCAGCCCGACCAGCAGGCCGAGTGGGACATCGCGAGCGGCTACCTCCCGACCAACACGAAGACCGCGGACTCCGACACGTACAGCGCGTACCTCGACGAGAACCCGCTGATCCAGGTCTTCGTCGACCAGCTCGAGTACGCCCGCTCGCGCCCGTCGGTCTCGAACTACGCCGAGGTGAGCGCCGCCCTGGGCGCCGAGCTCGAGAAGGCGATGCTCCTCAAGACCTCGCCGGAGGACGCGCTGGAGGCGGCCGCCACGGCCGGCCAGGCTGCGCTCGACGCGGGCTGACCGCGGGCCGCGCGCCGCGGCATCGCGCGCATCACGACGGCGCGGTCCCTCCGGGGGCCGCGCCGTCGGCGTGCGGGCAGGTCAGGCCGGGACGCGCTCCGCGAGCGACGCGCGGCGCAGCTGCTCCACGTCGGCGTGCACGTCGTCGACGCGCACGTCGGCCACGTACGACGGGTCGTGCGCGCAGCGCTCCGCGGTCCAGCCGACCTGGGTGACGTCGACGCCGCAGACGGGGCAGCGGGTGGTCCAGGCCATGTGGATCCGGTGCCGCGCGCGCCCCACGGGCGCCGCGTTCACGACGTTGCCGAACCAGAACACGCCCACGGTCCGCGCACCCACCGCCTGCGCCAGGTGGCGGGGGCCGCTGTCGTTGCCGAGCACGACGTCCGCGTGCGTGAGGAGTCCCGCCAGCTCGCCGAGCGTCAGGGCGTCGGCGAGCGAGGTCACGCGCGACGCCTGCTCCGCCGGGAGCCCGTCGCGGGCGAGGGCGACGATGCGGTCGGCGTCAGCCGCGTCCGACGCGTCGCCCACCACGACGACCTGCGCGTCGTCGGCCGCCGCGCGCCGGGCGACCTCCGCGAACGACCCGACCGGCCAGCGTCGGCGCGGGTCGGTGGCCCCCGGGTGGATCACGACCAGCCCGCCCGGCGCGCCCGTCACGTGCGTCGCAGCGGCGTCCCGCTCGGCGTCGGTGACCTCGACCACGGGCTCCAGCTCGGCGACCTGCGCGCCCGCGAGGCCCGCGACCTCGAGCCCGCGCATCACCTCGTGCTGGTAGTACACGTACGGGATCACGCGCTCGAGGCGCTCGGCGTCGTCGGTCGCGGTGCCGACCGTGTGCCGGGCGCCGAGCCGCAGCAGGAACGGGTTGGAGTTGCGGCCGCCGCCGTGCACCTGCACCGCGAGGTCGAACCGGCGCGCGCGCATGCGGGCGGCGAACTCCTCGATCTCCTCGGGGTCGGGATCCGTGCCCGGCACGTCCCGCACGCCGTGCGCCACGGGCAGCACCTCGATCGCATCCGGCGCTCCCGGCCGGCCCTCGAGGAGCGCCCGGTGCAGCGGCGTGCCGAGCAGCGTCACGTGCGCGCCCGGGTAGGCGGCCCGCAGCGCGGCGATCGCGGGCAGCGCGAAGATCAGGTCGCCGAGCCCGCCACCGCGGAGCACGGCGATGGAGCGGACGTCGGGGAAGGTCTCATCGAGCGGGGCGACGACGGGCACGGGCGGCCTCCAGGGTCAGCGGGCGGGTCACCCTCCCCGTTCCCCCGCGCCGCCGCATCGAAACGGGCGGCGCCGCGCGCCGGGCAGCGTGCGCCGCAGCGTCGGCCTCGTCGGCCTCGTCGGCTCAGCCCCAGCGACTCGGCCTCGACGGCTCAGCCCCGCGGCGGCGCCGCGCTCTCGCGCACCACGAGCCGGGTCGGCACGATGCGGTCCTGCGACGGCTCGCCGCCCTCGAGCATCTCGAGCAGCACCTGCATCGAGCGACGGCCGATCTCGGTGAAGTCCTGGTGCACGGTCGTGAGCGGCGGCCAGAACGAGCTCGACTCCTCCGTGTCGTCGAAGCCGACGACGCTGATGTCGCCCGGCACGTCGCGGCCGAGCTCGTGCAGCGCGTGCATGATCCCGAGGGCCATCTGGTCGTTCGCGGCGACGATGCCGGTGATGTCGGTGCGCTTCCCGAGCTCCTGGCCGATGCGGTAGCCGGATCGCGTGGTCCAGTCGCCCTGCGCGGGCGGCTCGGGGTCCAGGCCCGCGTCGAGCATGGTGGCGCGCCACTCCGCCGCGCGCCGGGCGGCCGAGTACGAGGTGTGCGGGCCCGCGACGTGCACGATCGCGGTGTGCCCGAGGTCGAGCAGGTGCTGCGTGACGAGGCGCGTGCCCTGCTCCTGATCCGTGTCGACGACCACGAACGGGTCGCCCGCGTCGGAGTCGATGATGACGACCGGCAGGCCCACGGGGATGATCACGTCGGCCCGGTCGAGCATGTGCGCCTCGATGATGATGACGACCCCGTCGACCGCCTCCTCCTGCAGCCGGCTGAACGCGCCGGCCACCTCCCCCTCGGTGGGGTGCGGCACGGGCATGAGCGTGATCGTGTACCCGGCGCCGGACGCCGCGGTCACGATCGCGTCGAGCGTCTTCATGTTGCCGAGGGTGGAGAGCGTGAACATGATGATGCCGATGCTCCGGAAGCGCCCCGTCTTCAGGGCGCGCGCCGCGCTGTTCGGCCGGTAGCCGAGCTCCGCCATCGCGTCCATCACGCGCTGCCGTGTCGTGGCCTCCACGTTCTGCGCGCCGTTGGACACCCGGGAGACGGTCTGCGACGACACCCCCGCGTGCGCGGCGACGTCCGCCATGGACACGGTGCGGCCGCCGGGTGAGCGCCGGCCACTCGACTTGACGACCGACGGTGGAGATGTCATGGTTGCGAGCATCACAGATGTTTACGCAAACACCCAATCGTCCCGAACGGGATGACGGCGTGGACATCCCCCGACGAAGTGGAAGCACATGACGACGATGTCGACTCCGGCCACCCGGCCGAAGGCGCCCGATGCGGCCCGCCCGAGCGGTCCCCCGATGCGACGCGACAAGCGGCGCTGGACCGGCCTGGGCTTCGTGGCCCCGTTCCTGGTCGTGTTCCTGGTCGTCCTCATCGCGCCCGTCGGCTACTCGATCTACCTCAGCCTGTTCCAGGAGCGGATGATCGGCGGCAACTCGTTCGTCGGCATCGCGAACTACACGCAGGCCCTCGGCGACCCGAACTTCTGGGACGCACTCGGCCGCGTCGCGCTGTTCCTCGTGGTGCAGGTGCCGATCATGCTGTTCATCGCCCTCTTCGCGGCGCTGGCGCTCGACTCGGCCCGCCTGCACTTCACGGCGTTCTTCCGCATCTCGATCTTCCTGCCCTACGCGGTCCCCGCGGTCGTCGCGGCCCTCATGTGGGGCTTCATCTACGGCAACCGCTTCGGCCTCGTCGGCAACGTCGAGCAGGCCACCGGCTGGGACCTCCCCGACCTGCTCTCGCAGAGCTGGATCCTCGCGTCGATCGGCAACATCGTCACGTGGGAGTTCGTCGGCTACAACATGCTGCTGTTCTACGCGGCCCTCCGGGTCATCTCGCCGGACCTCTACGAGGCCGCCGAGCTCGACGGCGCGGGCCCGTTCCGCATCGTCACCGGCATCAAGCTGCCCGCCATCCGCGGCGCGCTCGTCATCGGCGTGATCTTCTCCATCATCGGCAGCTTCCAGCTCTTCAACGAGCCGAACATCCTGCAGACGCTGGCGCCCAACTCGATCAGCTCGTACTTCACGCCGAACATGTACGCCTACAACCTGTCCTTCGCGGGACAGCAGTTCAACTACTCCGCCGCCATCGCGATCATCATGGGCGTCCTGACGATGGTGGTCGCCTACGTGGTGCAGCTCGTCGGCACCCGGAAGGACAGCTGACCGTGTCGACCCTCACCGGTACCCCCCTCGCCGCGCCCGACGCCGGCACGCCCACCCGCGACACCCCCGCGGACCGCACCCCCAAGCGCCGCAGGAGCGCCGGGGCGCCCCGCGAGCGCCGCAGCATCGTGCTCACGCTGGTCATGGCGCTGCTGCTCATCTACTCCGTGCTCCCCCTGTTCTGGCTCCTGGTCAACTCGACCAAGACGCAGGACGCGCTGTTCAGCTCGTTCGGCCTCTGGTTCTCGGGCGACTTCGCGCTCTTCGACAACATCCAGGGCGTCCTGACCTACGGGAACGGCGAGTTCGTCCGCTGGCTCGGCAACACCCTGATCTACGTGGTCGTCGGAGCGGGCGGCGCGACGCTGCTCGCGACCCTCGCCGGCTACGGCCTGGCGAAGTTCGACTTCCCCGGCAAGAAGATCGTGTTCGCCGTCGTGCTCGGCGCGGTCGCGATCCCGGGCACCGCCCTCGCGGTGCCGACCTTCCTGCTCTTCAGCCAGATGGGCCTCACGAACACCCCGTGGGCGATCATCCTGCCGTCGCTCATCAGCCCCTTCGGGCTGTACCTCATCTGGACCTACGCGGTCGACTCGGTGCCCACCGAGATCCTCGAGGCCGCCCGCATGGACGGCTCGAGCGAGATCCGCACCTTCTTCACGATCAGCCTGCGGCTCCTCAGCCCCGGCCTCATCACGGTGCTGCTGTTCTCGATCGTCGCGACCTGGAACAACTACTTCCTGCCCCTGATCATGCTGAGCGACTCCACCTGGTACCCCCTCACGGTGGGTCTCAACCAGTGGAACGCGCAGTCGACCACGGTGGGCGGCGAGCCGATCTACAACCTCGTGATCACCGGCTCGTTCCTCGCGATCATCCCGATCGTCATCGCGTTCCTCTTCCTCCAGCGCTACTGGCAGTCCGGCCTCTCGGCCGGCGGCGTCAAGGCGTAGCGCCCTCCGACAGCACCTCCCGCACCACAGCACCTCCCTCCCGCACCACCACGAAGAAGTGAAAGGCACCACCATGTCCATCTCGTTCCCCCGCAGGGCGAAGCGCGTCGTCGCGCTCGGCCTCGGCATCGTCCTCGCGGGCTCCCTCGCGGCCTGCTCCTCCGGATCCAGCGGCGGCGCCAGCGCCGACAGCGCCACGGCCGACGAGCTCGCAGCGGCGCTCGACACGAAGTCGACCATCACGGTCTGGGCCTGGGCCCCCGCGGTCGAGCCCATCGCCGAGGCCTTCGAGAAGAAGCACCCGAACATCACGGTCGACGTGCAGAACGTCGGCACCGGCGCCGACCAGTACACGAAGCTCCAGAACGCCATCAAGGCGGGCAAGGGCGCGCCCGACGTGGCGCAGGTCGAGTACTTCGCGATCCCGCAGTTCGCGCTCGGCGAGTCGCTCGCGGACCTCTCGGGCTACGGCTACACCGACCTCGAGGACCAGTTCACGGCCTCCACCTGGAACGCCGTCACCGAGGGCGACGCCCTCTACGCGCTGCCGCAGGACTCGGGCCCCATGGCGATGTTCTACCGCCAGGACGTCTTCGACAAGTACGGCATCTCCGTCCCCACCACGTGGGACGAGTACGTGGCCGCCGCGGAGACCATGCACGCCGCCGACCCGAACCAGTACATCACCAGCGACTCCGGCGACGCCGGCTTCACCACGAGCATGATCTGGCAGGCCGGCGGCCAGCCCTACAAGGTCGACGGCGACAAGGTCACCATCGACATGCAGGACGAGGGCGCCAAGAAGTACACCGCCATGTGGAACCAGCTCGTCGAGAACGGCTCGCTGGCCCAGACCCCCGGCTGGACCGACGAGTGGTTCCGCGGCCTCGGCGACGGCTCGATCGCCACGCTGATCACCGGCGCCTGGATGCCCGGCAACCTCATCGCCCAGGCGGCGGAGGGCTCCGGCCAGTGGCGCGTCGCCCCCATGCCGCAGTACACCGCGGGTGACACCGCGACCGCGGAGAGCGGCGGATCCTCCATCGCCGTCATGCAGCAGTCGGAGAACAAGCTCGTCGCGGCGGAGTTCGCGAAGTTCACCACCGCCGAGGAGGAGGGTCGCCAGATCTCCTTCGACGCCGGCGGGTTCCCGTCCACCACGGCCGACCTGGACAGCCCCGAGTTCCTCGCCGACGCCCCCGAGTACTTCGGCGGCCAGAAGATCAACGAGGTGCTCAGCGAGGCCTCGAAGAACGTCGTCCCGGACTGGCAGTACCTGCCCTTCCAGGTCTACACGAACAGCATCTTCAGCGACTCGGCCTCGGCCGCGTACTCCAACGGCACCTCGCTCGACCCCGTCCTCGAGGCGTGGGGCAAGGCCGCTGCCGAGTACGGCGAGCAGCAGGGCTTCACCGTCGAGGTGAAGTAGCCGGCACGACCTGAACGACGAGGGGAGGTGCGACGCGAGTCGCGCCTCCCCTCTCCCATGCCCCGCCCCCACGCAAGGACACGACCATGCCCGGCCTCCCCGCCACCAGCACCCGCTTCCGCATCGGCGCCGACGACTTCGAGCTCGACGGCAGCCCGCACCGCGTCATCGCGGGCGCCCTCCACTACTTCCGCGTGCACCCCGACCAGTGGGCCGACCGGATCCGCAAGGCCCGCCTCATGGGCCTCGACACCATCGAGACGTACGTCGCCTGGAACGCCCACTCCCCCGAGCGCGGCGCCTTCGACACGAGCGCCGGCCTCGACCTCGGCCGCTTCCTCGACCTCGTCCACGCCGAGGGCATGCACGCGATCGTGCGCCCCGGCCCGTACATCTGCGCCGAGTGGGACGGCGGCGGCCTGCCCGGCTGGCTGTTCGAGGACCCCGCCGTGGGCGTCCGCCGCAGCGAGCCGCTGTACCTCGCCGCGGTCGACGAGTTCCTCCGCCGCGTGTACGAGATCGTCGCGCCGCGCCAGATCGACATGGGCGGGCCCGTGATCCTCGTGCAGATCGAGAACGAGTACGGCGCGTACGGCGACGACGCCGAGTACCTGCGCCACCTCGTCGACCTCACGCGCGACTCCGGCATCATCGTGCCGCTCACCACCGTCGACCAGCCGACCGACGGGATGCTCTCCCGCGGCAGCCTCGACGAGCTGCACCGCACCGGGTCCTTCGGCTCGCGCGCGACCGAGCGCCTCGCCACCCTCCGCCGCCACCAGCCGACCGGGCCGCTCATGTGCAGCGAGTTCTGGGACGGCTGGTTCGACCACTGGGGCGAGCACCACCACACGACCTCCGCGGCCGACGCCGCCGCGGAGCTCGACGCGCTGCTCGCCGCGGGCGCGTCCGTGAACATCTACATGTTCCACGGCGGCACGAACTTCGGCTTCACCAACGGCGCCAACCACAAGGGCACGTACCAGTCGCACGTCACCTCGTACGACTACGACGCCCCGCTGGACGAGACCGGATCCCCGACGGAGAAGTACCTCGCGTTCCGCGACGTGATCGCGCGCTACCGGACCGTGCCCGACGAGCTCCCGGAGCGCCGCGGCGACGCGCCCGCGTTCACGGTGGCGTTCGACGCCGCCGTGCCGCTCGCCGACCTGGTGGGCGACGCGGCGGACGGGGCGGGCAGCGCCACCCGGTGCAGCGCGAAGCCGCGGAAGACGCCGAGCG
>NZ_JAVCVL010000067.1:0-12359 GCF_032917815.1 Clavibacter sp. MX14-G9D
CCGCTCCGCCACCAGCGGAGCGGACGCTCCGGGTGCGCGAGCGGCGCGTATCCGGGGAGCGGGGTCGCGCCGGCGTCGAACGCATCCGCCCGGTCGCCGCGGGCGTCCACCGGCGCCCGCCCGGCCTCCGTCCTGTCCCGGCGAGCGCGCGCCTCCGCGACGGCGGCCGCGAGCCATCCTCCCGTGCCCAGCATCCGGCTCCCCCTGTCGTGGTCGTCGGGGCGATCCTCCCGCCCCCGGCGCGGGCGCACCAGGGCGCCCGGACGCCGTCACCCCATGTCGGAGCCGAGCTCGACCGTCGTGAAGATCGAGCCGATGAGCACGCCCGCGGGCGGAGACGTGTCCTCGCCCAGCTCCGGGAAGCGGTGCGCGAAGACCTCGGCGTCGTCCTCCGGGTGGTAGCCCATCGCCTCGCCCGCCGCGAGCGAGACCCAGCGGCGCGTGTTCCGGGAGACGCCCCACACGATGCGGTGGCCGGGCTCGTCGAGGCGGAGAGCCGCCTCCACCAGCCGGGCGGCGTCGCCCGGGGAGAGCCAGGTGGAGACGCTGCGGGCCTGCGACGGCTCGGGCTCGGCGGTCATGATCCGGACGCTCACGACCACGTGCCCGTTCCGGTCGGCGTAGAGGCTGCCGAGCCCCTCGAGCAGCACCTTGCTCAGGCCGTAGAAGGTGTCGGGTCGCGGTGCGGGCACGTCCTCGCGCGCCGCGTCGACGGCGGGCAGGAAGCCGACCGCGTGGACGGAGCTCGCCGCGAGGATCCGCGGGACGCCCGCCCGCACCACCGCCTCGTGCACGGCGTGGGCGCCGTCGTTGTTGACCGCCTGGATCGCCTCCCACGGGCGCTCGGCCGCGTGCGCCGCGAGGTGCACCACCAGGTCGGATCCGCGGAACGCCTCCGTGCACGCGTCGACGTCGGTCATGTCCACGATGGCGGAGGTCTCCCCCGCCTCGAGCGGCGTGGGCGGCTCCACCACGTCGAGCAGCCGCAGCTCGTGCCCGGCGGCGCGGAGGAGGGGACGGATGCTCGTCGCGATCCGGCCGGATCCTCCCGTGATCGTGATCGTGCCCATGTCGGATCCCCTCGTCGTCGGAAAGCGCCGCGCCCGCGCGGCCGTCCTCCCATCCTCCGGGACGGACGGCCGCGCGAGAAGGGCCGGTCGCCTCACTCGAACAGCCGGTTGACCCGCTCGTTCACCTGGTCGAGGGAGTCGACCGGCTCGCTGCCGATGTAGATGCTGTCCATGACGGGCTTCATGATCGACAGGATCTCCGCCGCGTTGTTCGTGACGGGGAACAGGATCGTGTCGCCCGCGTCGACGAGGTCGGTGAACGGCTTCACGTCGAACCCCTTGTCGGCGAAGGCCTCGATGGCCGCCTCGGTGCCGGCGGGGCGCGCCGGGAAGATGACGCCCTCCTCGCCGACGATGGTCTGGCAGGCGTCCGAGCCGAGGAAGGCGACCCAGCGGGCCGACTCCTCGGGGGCGTCCGTCTGCGCGCTGATGGAGTCGCCGAGCCCGTTGTACATGGAGACGGGGTGCCCGATCGGGCCGATGGGCACGCTGGCGATGCCGAGGTCGACGCCCTGAAGGCGCGCGTAGCTCGAGATGGTCCACGAGCCGTCCGCGACGAGGGCCGCCTGGCCGGAGCCGAGCTGCTGCACGAGGTTCGGCGCCGTGCCGACGCGCTCGTACGACGGCAGGTAGCCCTTGTCGACGAGGCCGAACAGCCACGCGATGGAGTCCTTGAAGCGCGGGTCGTCGTAGTTGTACCGGTCGCCCCAGACGGGCGCGTTGGTGAACTCCCACCCGGTCGCGCCGGCGAGCCACGACCACTGGGTCTGGCCGTTGGTGTCGCCCGCGCCGTTGGACCCGAGCCCGTAGGTGACGACGTCGTCGGGGTCGAAGCCCTCCTCGTCGCCGCGGACGCCGTTCGCGTCGACCGTCAGGTGCGCGATGACCTGCTCGAAGGTGCCGCCGTCCTCGGGGTTCCAGGTGAGGCCCTGGAGGTCGGCGGGCGTCATGCCCGCCTCGGCCAGCACCGCCTCGTCGTAGAACAGCGCGATGGTGTCGAAGTCCTTCGGCGACCCGTACTGCTTGCCGTCCTGGCCCACCCACAGCTCGGCGAGGCCCTCCTGGTAGTCGGCGGGATCGAGGTCGGCGGTCGCCGCGAAGTCGTCGAGCGGCAGGATCACCCCGCGGCTGACGAACTCGGGGTACTTGGTGAGGTGGTCCGTGAACACGTCGGGGCCGGCGCCCGCGACGAGTCCCGCGGTGAGCTTCTGCCAGTAGTCGCCCCACCCGTACTGCGTGATGCGGATGTCGATGTCGGGGTTCTCCGCCTCGAAGGCGGTGGCGCACTTCTCGTAGCCGGGCAGCTGCAGGGACTCCCACAGCCAGTAGTCGACCGCGGTGGTGCCGGCCGCGGCGCCGGGGGCTGCGGCGCAGCCGGTGAGGGCCGCGAAGGAGGCGGCCGCGACCGCGGCGGCGGCGAGCCTCCGCAGCCGGCGGCGCGCTCGGGCCGGACGGGGGGCGCGGGATGTCGTCGTCGACATGGTCGTGGTCCTCACTTGATGCCGTTGAAGCCGATGTTGTTGACGATGCGCTTGGCGAAGACCCCGAACAGCACGATCATCGGCAGCGCCGCCACGAGGGTCGCGGCCATGAGCCCCGACCAGTCCGGCCCGCCCTGCGGGCTCTGCGACTTGAAGGCGCCGAGCGCGACCGTCAGCACGCGCGAGTCGTCCGTGTAGCTGACCATGAGCGGCCAGAAGTAGTCGTTCCAGCTGGTCATGTAGGTGAGGATGCTCACCGTCGCGATGGGCGCCGCCGACATGGGGATGATCACCTTGAAGAAGATCGCCAGCTTGCTCGCGCCGTCCACCAGCGCCGCCTCCTCGACCTCCTTGGGCACGTTGAGGAAGAACTGCCGCAGGAAGAAGATCGCGAACGGCGTCATGAACAGCGACGGCAGCATGATGCCGAGCAGGCTGTCGATGAGGCCCAGCTGCTTCACGAGCAGGAAGTTCGGCAGCAGCGTGAAGATCACGGGGACCATGAGGGACAGCAGGAAGAACCCGAACACGAAGTCCCGTCCCCGCCAGACGAGGCGCGAGAACGCGTAGGCGGCCATGGCGGAGAAGAACACCTGGCACACCGTGACGGTGGTGGAGACGACCACGGAGTTGCCGAGGTAGCGCCAGAAGTCGAGCCTCGCGCCCGATCCGCCGTCGGCGATCGCGTCGTCGACCGACTGGAGGCCGAAGACGCGGAGGAAGCCGTTCCAGGTGAAGTCGACGGGCAGGAGCGAGGTGGCGTTGCCGTAGAGGGCGCCGTTGCTCGACAGCGCCGTGCGGAGGATCCAGTAGAAGGGGAACACCGTGGCGAGGATGAGGAGGCCCATCACCACCCACGCGGCGATGCGGCCCCAGGGGACGGGTCGGCGGGGGCGGGCCGGGCGGGGCGCGCGGGGCGGGGCGTCGGCGCCGTCGGGACGGGGACGCGCCGTGGGAGGGCTCTGCAGCTGGGTCATGACGTCTCCTAGTTCAGGTCGGACTGGCCGGCGCGCGTGAGGCGGTACTGGAAGTAGGTGACGATGACCAGGATGATCAGCATCGCGACGCTCAGCGTCGAGGCGTAGCCGAAGTCGAACTGCGCGAACGCCTTGTCGTAGATGTAGACCTGCAGCAGCCGGGACGAGTCGACCGGTCCGCCGTTGGTCGTCACCGAGACGGTGTCGAAGACCTGGAACGAGCCGATCACCGAGATGATCAGCACGAGGCCGAGCACCGGGCGGAGCAGCGGCATCGTGATCCCGCGGAACATGCGGAACTCGCTCGCGCCGTCGACCCGGGCGGCCTCGTAGTAGTTGGCGGGGATGGCCTGCAGGCCGGCGAAGATCAGGAGCGCCGTGTAGCCCATGTGCCGCCAGACGTTCACGCCGGCGATGGTGGGGATGACCCACGCCTCGGTCGTGAAGAAGCCGATGCGGTCGAGGCCGATCCACTCGAGCAGCTGGTTCCCGATGCCGAGCTGGAAGTCGAGGATCCAGAGGAACACCAGGGCCGCGACCACGTTCGAGACGAGGTAGGGCGCGAGGATCACGCCGCGCAGCAGCGTCGACTGCGTCAGCCGCTGCATGAGCACGGCGATGCCGAGCGCGATCACGGTCTGGAACCCGATGTTGAGCACGACGTAGTAGATCGTGACGCGGGCCGCGTTCCAGAAGACCGGGTCGGCGAGCATGCGCTGGTAGTTCTCGATGCCGATGAAGCGAGCCGGGGACAGCAGGTCCCACGACGTGAAGCTCAGCCAGATGCCGCGCAGCAGGGGCCAGAAGTAGAAGACCACGAGCCCCACGGAGGCCGGGATGAGGAACAGCGCGGCGAGGCGGGTGTCGTCCCGCCGTCGCCCGCGGCGGGGCGGTGCGCCGCGCGAGGGCGGCCGCAGGCCGGTGGTGAGGGGGACCGCCGCCGGCGCGGGATCCGCGCTCCGGGCGTTCACGGAGAGTGCCATCGAGACTCCTTCGTCCATCCCGCTCCATCGCGGGCGGCGCGGCCGGTGGGGGCCCTCGCCGCCCTCAGTGTGACCACCGGCGACGAGGGGCACAACGCGCTCGGGTAACGAGACGGTAACGAATGGAAACGCTTCCATTCGGTGCCCGAGCCGGGCTAGGGTCGCTCCTGACACCTGCCCGACGAAGCGCAACGGAGCCCTCGTGACCGTCATCGACACCGCCCCGACCACCCGGATCGAGTGGGAGGGCGGCGGCCTCGCCCTCGCCTTCGAGCACGATCCCGACGGGCCGGTGCGCCTCGTCGCGGTGGACGGACCCGACGGCGGCACCGGGGTCGGCGCCGACGGCGAGCGCGCCGACCGGTCGACGCCCCGCCAGCCGCTCGTCGAGGTGCTCTCCCCCGCCTGGGGCCGGCTGAACAACAGCTACCGCTACGACGGCACCGCGCTCGGGGCGGGCCTCCGCCTCGTCGACTCCTCCGCCACGTCCCGCGACGGCGTCGACCGGCTCGAGATCGTGCAGCGGCACGCGGCGTCCGGCCTCGTCGCGACGACGGTCCTCGAGGCGCACGCGGGCGTGCCCGCCGTCCGCACCACCACCACGCTCGCGGTCGAGCCGGGCCACGCGCCGCTGCCCGTGTGGTCCGTCACCAGCCTCGCCACGGGCGCGGTCGTGTCCGACTCCCCGAACGACGTCGACCTGTGGTGGGCCGACAGCGGCTGGTGCTCCGAGAACCGGTGGACCTCCCGTCCGCTGCGCTCGCCCGGCCTCGTCGCGATCGACCGCACGGCGCGGGGCGAGACCAGCCGCAACCGGCTCGCCGTGTCGAGCCTCAGCACCTGGTCCTCCGGCGTCGCCAACCCCGCGGGAGCCGCGCAGGACCGCCGCACCGGCCGCACGCTCGCCTGGCAGGTCGAGCACAACGGCGCCTGGGCGTTCGAGCTCGGCGAGGACCCCGACTGGGGCCACGGCGGCGTGCCCCTCGAGGACCGCCTGTTCAGCGAGACGCCCTTCGGCCCGCCGCGCGCCGACCGCTCCCGCGACGGCGCGTACGTCGCCGTGCTCGGCCCGACGGACGCGCTGCACCAGTGGTCGGTCGTGCTCGACGGGTCGACCTCGTTCACCACGGTCCCGGTCTCCTTCACCGCGGCCGGATCCCTCGACGACGCGCTCGGCGCCCTCGCCGCGCACCGCCGGGCGAACCGTCGCCCCCACGCGGCGGGCGACGCGCTCCCCGTGGTCTTCAACGACTACATGAACACGCTCGAGGGCGACCCCACCGAGGGGAAGCTGCTGCCGCTGATCGACGCCGCCGCGCGCGTGGGCGCCGAGGTCTTCTGCATCGACGCGGGCTGGTACGACGACACCGCCGGATGGTGGGCGAGCGTCGGCGACTGGCAGCCCTCGACAGCCCGGTTCCCCTCCGGCCTGCCGTCGGTGCTCGACCGGATCCGCGCGCACGGCATGGTCGCCGGGCTCTGGCTCGAGCCCGAGGTGGTCGGGCTCGAGAGCCGGGCCGCCCGCACGCTCCCCGACTCCGCGTTCCTGCAGCGCGGCGGCGTCCGCGTCGTCGAGAACGCCCGGTACCTGCTCGACCTCCGCTCGCCGGAGGCCCGCGCGCACCTCGACGAGGCCGTCGACCGGCTGGTGGGCGAGCTCGGCGTCGGGTTCTTCAAGCTGGACTACAACGTCACGCCCGGCGCCGGGACCGACCTCGACGCGCCCTCCGTGGGCGCCGGGCTCCTCGAGCACAACCGCGCCCTGCTGACCTGGCTCTCCGACGTGCTCGACCGGCACCCCGACCTCATCCTCGAGAACTGCGGATCGGGCGCCATGCGGTCGGACGCCGCCATGCTGCGGGTGCTCCAGATGCAGTCCACCTCGGACCAGCAGGACCCGCTGCTCTACCCGATGATCGCGGTGGGCGCGCTCGCGCACATCCTCCCCGAGCAGGCCGGCAACTGGGCCTACCCGCAGCCCGACATGGACGACGAGATGGTCGTCTTCACGGAGTGCACCGGGCTCGCCGGGCGCCTCTACCAGGCGGGCGTGCTGAGCGGGATGGACGACCACGGGCTCGACCTCGTCGCCGACGCCGTGCGGGTGCACAAGGAGACGCGGCACGACCTCGCGGCCTCCACGCCGCGCTTCCCCACCGGCCTCCCGTCCTGGGACGACGCGTGGACGACGGTGGCGTTCGACGTCGCCGACTCCCCCGACACCTACGTGATCGCCTGGCGCCAGGCGCACGCCGACCGCGTCGTGGACCTCGCCCTGCCGCACCTGGGCGATGCGCCCGTGGACGTCGTCCAGGTCTACCCGCCGCAGGGGATCGGCGCCGAGTGGTCCGCGCGCCGCACCGCGGAGGGCCTCCGCTTGGACTCGGGCGACGCCGCCCCGGGCGTCGCCTCCGCGCGCATGTACCGCGTGCGGCGCGCATGAGTCGGCGCCGCCCCCGACGGGCTCCGTCAGCGGGGCGGCGCGGTGCTCTCGCGCACGATGAGCCGCGCGGGCAGGTCCACCTCGGGCGGGGCGGGCGTCCCCTCGATCCGCGCCACGAGCTGCTCGAGCACCGCGCGGCCGAGGCCGCGGAAGTCCATCCGCACGCTCGTGAGGGCGGGCGACAGGACCTGCGCGTAGGTCGCGTCGTCGAAGCCGACGACGCTCACGTCCTCCGGGACGCGGACCCCGCGCTCGGCGAGGGCCCGCAGGGACCCCAGCGCGATGTCGTCGTTGAAGCAGAACAGCGCCGTCACCCCGTCGTCGAGCGCCCGCTGGGTCGCGTCGTGCGCCTGCAGCGGGTGCCACCCCGTCATGGCCACCTCGGGGGCGCGGGCGCCCGCCCGGGCGAGCGTCTCGAGGTACGCGCGGGTGCGCCCGCGCCCGGAACCCGAGGGGTGGTCGACGCTGAGGTGGTGCACGGTCGCATGGCCGAGGTCGAGCAGGTGCTGGGTCGCGAGCCGCGCCCCGACCTCGTCGTCGATGTGCGCGTGCGGCACGCCCGACAGGTGCGTGCCCATGAGCGTGGCCGACGCCACGGGCAGGTCGGCGGGCAGGAGCTCGAGCGCGCGGCTGACCGGGCTGTCGAACTCGATCCCGACCACGCCGGCGAGCGGCAGCCGCAGCAGCAGGTCGACGGCCTCGCGCGCGTCGTCCGCGTGCCCGGTGCGCACGACGGCGACGGTCACGAGGAGGCCGTGCGCGATGGCGGCCTCCTGGATGCCCTGGATGGTGGAGGCGAAGCCGTACCGCGTCGTGTCCTCCGCGAGCACGCCGACGAGCCGGTTCCGGCCGCTGACCAGCGCCCGCGCGGCCTCGTTCGGCCGGTAGCCCAGCTCGTCGACCGCGCGCATGACCGCGGCGCGCCGCCGCGCGCTCACCTGCGGGCTGCCGTTGAGCGCCCGCGACGCGGTGGCGTTCGAGACCCCCGCGAGCCGCGCGACGTCGGCGAGGCCGGGCTGCTTGGCGCGTCGCGGCTCGCTCATGCTCCGACAGTAGCGGGAGCGCTCTCCCGCCGACCGGCCCGCGGGGGCTCCCCGCGTCCCGCGGCCTCCCGCATCCCCCGCATTCCCCGCATCCCGACCACCCGCACGACGGAAGGACACCCATGACCGCCCTCACTCCCCCCATGGGATGGAACAGCTGGGACAGCTACGGCACGACCGTGACGGAGGAGGAGGTCCTGGCCAACGCGCGCTTCATGGCCGAGCACCTCCTCCCCTTCGGCTGGGACACCGTGGTCGTCGACATCCAGTGGTACGAGCCGACGGCGCGCGCGGGCGGCTACAACGAGGACCCGCCCGTCGAGCTGGACGGCTTCGGCCGGCAGATGCCGGCCGTCAACCGCTTCCCGTCCGCAGCCGGCGGGGCGGGCTTCGGGCCGCTGGCCCGGGCCGTCCACGACCTGGGGCTGCGGTTCGGCATCCACATCATGCGAGGGATCCCGCGGCTGGCCGTGCAGCGCGACCTCCCCGTGGAGGGGACCGGCAGCACGGCGTCCGGCATCGCGGACACCTCCTCCGTCTGCGCCTGGAACCCCGACAACTACGGCCTCGACCACGACCACCCCGACGCGCAGGCCTACTACGACGGGCAGCTGGCCCAGTTCGCCGCGTGGGGCGTCGACCTGGTGAAGGCCGACGACATGCTCAGCCCGTACCACCACCGCGAGATCGCCGCGTACCACCGGGCCATCGAGCGGAGCGGGCGCGACATCGCGCTGAGCCTCTCCCCCGGCACGCACCTGTCCACGGCGCACCTCGACCACCTGCGCGCCTCGGCCGCGATGTGGCGCGTGTCCGACGACCTGTGGGACCGGTGGAGCGACGTGCACGACCAGTTCGCGCGCATGGCCCGCTGGGCCCCGTTCCAGCGCGCCGGCGGGTGGGCGGACGCCGACATGCTGCCGCTCGGGCGCATCGGGATCCGGGCGGAGCGCGGCGAGGACCGCGACAGCCGGCTGACGCTCGAGGAGCAGCGCACCCTCATGAGCCTGTGGATCATGTCGAGGTCGCCCCTCATGTACGGCGGCGACCTCCCGCGGAGCCGCCCGGAGACGATCGCGCTGCTGACCGTGCCGGACGTGATCCGGATCCTGCAGCGCTCCGAGGACAACCGCGAGGTCGTCCGCGAGGGCGACCTGGTCGTCTGGACGGCCGTGGCGACGGACGCGGACGCGCGCTACGCGGCCGTGTTCCACCTGGGCGACGCGGGCACGGAGCACCGCGTGCCCGTGTCCTCGGTCGGCGTGCGGCCCGGGGAGGCCGGCACCTGGACCGACGTGTGGACGGGATCGCCCGTGACGGCGGACGGCGACGCGCTCGTGCTCGACGTGCCGGGCCACGGATCCCGCATCCTCCGCTTCGACGCCGCCTGATCTCGGTCTACTCGAATAGCAGCGCGCAAGGGTTGGGCCGCTGCCTATTGATCACCAGGGCGCAAATCAGGGGTTTACACGAGTAGACCGCGCCCGTCACACTGGGGAGGCGCCGCAGCCGGGCTCCACGCGGCCGGCGCCTCCCGCACCCACCGAGCGATGACGCTCACCACCGAAAGGCCGTCCATGCTCTCCCTCGGGATCGTCGGCGCCGGGCAGTTCGCCGGGCAGTTCGCCAAGCTCTTCAGGATCCACCCCGACGTCGACCGGGTCCTCATCACGGACCTGCTCCCCGAGCGCGCGGAGGAGCTCGTCGCCCGCGAGGGGCTCGACGGCGCCGTCGCGTCGTTCGACGCGCTCCTCGAGTCCGACGTCGACGCGGTCGCCCTGTTCACGCAGCGCTGGACGCACGGGCCGCTCGTCGTGCGCGCCCTCCGCGCCGGCAAGCACGTCTACTCCGCGGTGCCCATGGCCGTCTCCGAGGAGGAGATCGCCGAGATCATCGACGCGGTGCGCGAGACCGGGCTCACCTACATGATGGGCGAGACGAGCTACTACAACCCCGCCACCGTCTTCGCCCGCAAGAAGGTCGCCGAGGGCGCATTCGGCCGGATCTTCTACGCCGAGGGCGACTACGTCCACGACATGGACCTCGGCTTCTACGCGGCGTACCAGTACAGCGGCGGCGCCGACTGGAAGCGCACCGCCAGCTACCCGCCCATGCACTACCCGACGCACTCCATCGGCGGCGTCCTCGGCGCCATCCCCGGCCACGCGGTCAGCGTCAGCTGCATCGGCGTGCGCGACGACCGCGGCGACGGGGTCTTCGACCGCGAGGTGAGCCAGTTCGGCAACGACTTCTCCAACGCCACCGCGCTGTTCGAGCTCGACGACGGCGGCGTCATGCGGATCAACGAGATGCGCCGCGTGGGCTACCCGTCGCAGATCCGGGAGTCGCGCTTCCGCTACTTCGGCACCGAGGCGAGCCTCGAGCAGATCGCGACCGTGAGCGTCTGGCAGGACAAGCAGGAGGTGACCGACATCTCGGAGGAGCTCACCACCCGGCCGAGCATGCCGCTCGACGACCCCTCGCTCGCCCACATCGCGCCCGAGCTGCGGGAGGCCTTCGTCTCCGGCTACGCGCCCGTGCACGACGAGGACCGCCTGCCGGCGGTCTACCACGGCGTCCCGAGCGGGCACGAGGGCAGCCACCACTTCCTGGTGGACGACTTCGTGCGCGCGGTCGTGGACGGCACGCTGCCTCCGGTGAACGCGTGGGTCGCGGCGCGCTACACGATGCCGGGCATCGTCGCGCACCGCTCCGCCCTCCAGGGCGGCGAGCGCCTCGACGTGCGGGACTTCGGCGACGCACCGGCGGACGCCGCACCGGCGGCCGCGGCGGGAACCGCGGAATAGGATCCCCTGAGGATCCCGCCGACCGGCCGGGCGGGAGGAGCGAGGCGCATGCCGTCCCCCTCCCCCCGCCCCCGCGGCCAGGTCACCCGGGCCGACGTCGCCCGGTACGCGGGCGTCTCCACGGCGGTGGTCAGCTACGTCGTCAACGGCGGTCCCCGGCCGGTCGCGGTCGCGACCGCGGCCCGGGTCAGCGAGGCGATCCGCGTCCTCGGCTACCGGCCGAACGCGAGCGCCCGGGCCCTCCGCACCGGCAGCACGCAGATGCTCGGCCTCGTCGTGCCGGAGATCGGCAACCCCCTCTTCGCGGAGCTGGCGGTCGCCGTCGAGCGCGCCGCGGCCCGGCGCGGCCACGCGGTGCTGCTCGTGGACAGCGGCAGCGACCCGCGACGGGAGCGGACCCTGATGCGCTCGCTCACCGCACGGCAGGTGGACGGCATCATCGTCAGCACGGCCCAGCGCAGCAGCCTCGCCGACGACCTCGCCTCCCTCGGCGCCCCGGTCGTCCTCCTCAACGCCTTCGACGCGTTCGAGGGGATCGAGACCGTGGGCGTCGACGCCCGCGAGGGCGCCCGGGTCGGCGTCGCGCACCTCGTGGAGCACGGCCACGCGCGGATCGCGCTGATCGTCGGCGGACCCGAGGGCGAGGTCCGCGAGCACGGCTGGCTGGACGCGACGCGCGCCGCGGGCCTGCCGGACGGGCCCCTCGCCCGCGAGCCCTTCACGCGCGCCGGCGGATACCGCGGCGCGATGCGCCTCTTCGGCGGCGCCGACCGGCCGACCGCCCTGTTCGCGAGCTCCGACATGCAGGCCGTCGGCGCCCTCCGCGCGCTCGGCGAGCTGGGCCTCCGCGTGCCCGAGGACGTCGCCGTCGTGTCCTTCGACGGCACCGACGAGGCCGAGTACGCGACGCCGCGGCTGACGGTCGTGCGCCAGCCGGTCGACGAGATGGCGGAGGAGGCCGTGGCGCGGATCGTCGCGCCGGACCCCGAGCGCGCCCCGCACCACGCGTCGTTCACCCCGACGCTGGTCGTCGGCAGGTCGTGCGGATGCGCGGCGCCGGTCGAGGCCGGTACCGGGACCGCACCGGGCGCACCGGCGCCCGCCGCCCGCTAGCGCGCGCCGCGCGCCACGGTCGACCCGCGGACGATCAGCTCGAAGCCCATCGTCTCGCTGCGGAACGGGCCCGCGTCGGCGCCGTGCTCGATGCGCTCGGCGAGCATCGCGACCGCGCGGCGGGCGATGGCGCGGCGTCCGGGCGACACCGTGGTGAGCGGCGGCTGGGCGAAGCGGGAGTCCTCCGTGTCGTCGAGGCCCGCGACCGCCACGTCCTCGGGCACGCGGACGCCGCGCTCCTGCAGCATCCACTGGGCGCCGAGCGCGATCGAGTCGTTGAAGCCGAACACGGCGTCGAACGGAACCCCCGCGTCGAGGAGCCGCGCCGTCGCGGCGGCGCCGCTCTCGCGGTGCCAGGGGCCGGGATCCACCCGGAGGCGCGGGTCGGGGGCGATGCCGGCGGCGGCGAGGGCCTCCTCCGCGCCGCGCAGCCGCAGCGCGG
>NZ_JAVCVL010000068.1:0-12371 GCF_032917815.1 Clavibacter sp. MX14-G9D
CGCCGCCGCGGTCCCCGAGGCCGACGTCCCGGCGCTCGTCCGCGCCGCGCGCGCCGACGACGCGCTGCCGGATCCGTCGGGCGCCGTCGCGGGCGCCGCCGCGGCCGTCGGCGAGACGGCGCCGTCCGACGAGGGCGCTCCCGCGGCAGCCGTCCACCAGCCCATCCGGGTGGCGATCGTCGGCTGCGGCGTCATCGGCACGCACCACGCGCGCGTCCTCGCCGAGCACCCCGGCTTCCGCGTCGCCGCGCTCGTCGACACGAGCGCCGCCACCGCGGAGGAGCTCGCCGACGTGGTCGTCGACGAGCTGCCCGCCGAGCGCCCCCGCGTCTTCGCCCGGCTCGCCGACCTCGTCCGCGCGGAGGCCGCCGAGCTCGTCGTCATCTGCACCCCGAGCGGCCTGCACATCGGCCTCGCCGAGGAGGCGCTCGCCGCGGGCCTGCACGTCGTCATCGAGAAGCCGCTCGACGTCGACCTGGCGCGCGGCCGCCGCATCGCGGAGCTCGCGCGCGCGGCCGCCGGGCGCGGGATCCTCTCCACCGTCATCAGCCAGCACCGCTTCAACCCGTCGAGCGTGGTCGTCGACCGCGCCGTGCGCTCGGGCCGGCTCGGCCGGCTCACCTCCGCGGTCGCGAGCGCCCCGTGGTGGCGCAGCCAGGGCTTCTACGACTCCGGGCACTGGCGCGGCACGTGGGACCTCGACGGCGGCGGCGCCCTCATGAACCAGGGCGTGCACACGCTCGACCTCCTCGTCTCCTACCTCGGCCGTCCGGTCGAGGTCTACGCGCAGACCGCGCTGCTCGCCCACGCGGGCATCGAGGTGGAGGACGTGGCGGTCGCCGTCATCCGCTTCGCCTCGGGCGCCCTCGCGACCCTGCAGGCGACCACCGCCGGCTACCCGGGCCTCGACACGCGCGTGCAGGTGCAGGGGACGCGCGGGTCCGCGGTCATCGAGGCGGGTTCGCTCACCTACTTCCACGCGGCGCCCGAGTCCGGCGTGCCGGCCCAGGCGGACGTGCGGAACGACGCCGAGCTCGAGCTGCACGACGCGGACCTGCCCCGGTCCCCGCGCCTGGACAACACCTACCTCGAGGGCCACTACCGGCAGTACGACGACATCGCCGACGCGCTGCGGACGGGACGCCCGGCGGGGGTGACCGTCGACGACGCGTTCCTGTCGCTGGCGACCGTGGTGAGCGTCTACGTCTCGGCCACGCTCGGCACGCCGGTCGCCTTCGAGGACGTCGTCGACGGCGTGCACGACGGCCTGCGCCTCCGCGTCGGGCAGTCGACGCCGCCCGCGCCCGGCGCCGCGGCCCCGACCGCGCGGGAGGGGTCCACCGCGTAGGCGTCGACCGGGGACCCGTCCGTCCGGTAGCATCGGGGGTTGAACTTCGGCGAGGGATCGCAGGGGCCGTGCGCGAGCACGGCGGCGGTCCGTTATCGACGCGGTGGACGGGGCTCGCACCTCATTCCTCACGCGCAAGCGTTCGAGCAGACGACACCCACACGACGCGAGCCCTCACGGGCTCCACTAGGAGCGACACCATGGTTGACAACAACCTCACCGCGGAGCTGCGCACGCAGTTCGGCAAGGGCGCGGCCCGCAAGATCCGCGCGATCGGCAAGATCCCCGCGGTCATCTACGGCCACGGCACCGACCCGCAGCACGTCACGCTGCCGGGCCACGAGCTCATGCTCATCATCCGCAAGGCGAACCAGATCATCACGCTCGACATCGCCGGCAAGCCGCAGCTCGCGCTGGTGAAGGACGTCCAGAAGGACCCCGTCCGCCAGATCATCGAGCACGTCGACCTCATCGTCGTCCGCCAGGGCGAGCGCGTCGAGGTCGAGGTCCCGATCCACGTCGAGGGCGAGTCCTACCCGGGCACGATCCACACCATCGAGAACACCTCCATCCTGGTCGAGGTCGAGGCCACGCACATCCCGGAGAGCTTCGTCGTCTCCATCGAGGGCTTCGAGGACGGCACGCAGGTCTCGGCCGGCCAGGTCGACCTCCCCGCCGGCGCCACGCTGGTCACCGACCCCGAGACGCTCGTCCTCGCGGTCTCCGTGCCCCAGCTCGACCTCACGACCGACGCGGTCGACGAGGACGTCGTGGCCGAGGGCGACGCCGAGGTCGACGTCACCGACGACGGCGCCACCGGCGACCAGTCGGGCGACTCCGACAAGTAGCACCACCGCGGCCCACGGGCCGCGCCGCCGCATCGCGCGGCACCGCACCACCAGCACCACGGAGCCCGTCGGCCGCCGTCCGGGACACCGGCCGCGGCCGGCGGGCTCCGCGCATCCGCCCCGGATGCGGCCGACGACGAGGAGATCGCACGTGGACGACCGGACGCTGCTCGTGGTCGGGCTCGGCAACCCGGGCCCGCAGTACGCCGGCACGCGCCACAACGTCGGCCAGATGGCCCTCGACGTGCTCGCCGACCGGATGCGCGCCACCTTCCGCTCGCACCGCGCCAACGCGCAGGTCGCGGAGGGCCGTCCCGTCCCGGGCGGGCCGAAGCTCATCCTCGCGAAGCCCAGCTCGTTCATGAACCTCTCCGGAGGGCCCGTCGCGAACCTCCTCAAGTACTTCTCCCTCGACGCGTCGCAGCTCGTGGTCGCGCACGACGAGCTCGACATCCCGTTCGACGCCATGAAGCTCAAGCAGGGCGGCGGGCACGGCGGCCACAACGGCATCCGCGACATCATCTCCTCGGCCGGCACGGGCGACTTCACGCGCGTGCGCATCGGCATCGGCCGGCCTCCCGGCCGTCAGGACGCGGCGGACTTCGTGCTGAAGCCCTTCTCCTCCACCGAGCGGCAGGTGCTGCCGAACGTGCTCGAGGACGCCGCGGACGCCATCGAGATGATCGCCGCCGACGGCCTCATCGCCGCGCAGCTGCGCTTCCACACCGCCGCGTCCTGACGGACGCGCCGCTCCCGCCCGTCCGCCCTCGGCGGACGACGGCGAGCACGTCGGTGGCGGCGCGTACGATCATCTGGTGATCCTCCAGGGCTTGATCCCGGCGCTCTCGCGCGCCTCCACGTTCGACGACGCCCTCGCATCGGCCTCCCGCGACGCCGACTTCTCCCTCACCGAGGGGCTCCAGGGGCCGCTGCTCGCGGGGCTCCTCCGCCAGCGCATCCAGCGCGGCATCCCGGGGTGCCTGCTCGTCGTCACCGCCACCGGCCGCGAGTCCGAGGGCATGCGCCGCAGCCTCGCCGCGGTGCTGCCCGACGCCGAGATCCTCGAGTTCCCGGCGTGGGAGACCCTGCCGCACGAGCGGCTGAGCCCGAGCGCCGAGATCGTCGGCAAGCGGATCCACGCGCTCCGCCGCATGGAGCAGTGGCACCGCGCGCTCGGCCAGGGCGCCCGCGAGGTGCCGGCCGACCAGGTGCGGCCGCTCGTCGTCGTCGCCTCCGTGCGCGCCGCGCTGCAGCCCGTCGCCGACAACCTCACCGAGCTCGCGCCCGTGCAGCTCGTCACCGGCAGCCGCGGCCACGACCTGTCGGAGCTCGCGGTGCGGCTCGTCGACCTCGCCTACTCGCGCGTCGACATGGTCACGCGCCGCGGCGAGTTCGCGGTGCGCGGCGGCATCCTCGACGTCTTCCCGCCGGTCTCCGACCACCCCGTGCGCGTGGAGTTCTTCGGCGACGAGGTCGACCAGATGCGACCGTTCGCGGTCGCCGACCAGCGCTCCCTCGAGGAGACGGTCGAGTCCGTGGAGCTCCCGCCGAGCCGCGAGCTGCTGCTGAGCGCCCCCGTGCGCCAGCGCGCACGGGAGATGCAGCACGAGTTCCCGAACCTGCAGCAGATGCTCGCGAAGATCGCGGAGGGCATCCCGGTGGAGGGCATGGAGTCCCTCGCGCCCGCGCTCGTCGACCGGCTGGTGCCCGTCACCCACTACCTCCCGGTCGACGCGGCCATCGCCGTCGTCTCGCCCGAGCGCGTGTCCACCCGGGCGCAGAGCCTCGCCGACACGAACCGCGAGTTCCTCGACGCCGCCTGGAACGCCGCCACCGCCGGTGCCCAGGCCCCCATCGACCTCGCCTCCGGCGACTTCCTCTCCCTCGGGCGCCTGCGCGACGCCCGCGGCCCGCGCCGCTGGTGGACCCTGTCGGGCTTCCAGGCCACCGACGTGCTCCCGGAGGACCTGGGCATCGACGAGGTCATGACCGTCCGCATCCAGGCGGATCCGGTCCCGAGCTTCGCGGGCAACGCCGACGGCGCCGTCGAGCACGTGCGCGAGCGCCTCGCGGCGGGGTGGAGCGTGGGCGTCGTCGCGCAGGGCTCCGGGCTCGTCGAGCGCGCCGACACCGTCCTCCGCGAGGCCGGCGTGCCCGCGCGCGTGGTCGAGGAGTTCCCCGCGGCGCCGGAGGCGGGCATCGCCTACCTCCTGCGCGCCGCGATCGACGCGGGCTTCGAGATGCCCGAGATCCAGCTGGCGCTGCTCACGGAGAGCGAGTTCTACGGCCGGGCCGCCGGGTACGACAGCCGGCAGGTCAAGAAGCTCGCCACGCGCCGCAAGAACGTCGTCGACCCGCTGCAGCTGAAGCCGGGCGACCACGTCGTGCACACCACGCACGGCATCGGGCGCTTCGTGGAGCTCACCCAGCGCGAGGTCTCCTCCGGCGGACGCAACGCGGTGAAGACGCGGCGCGAGTACCTCGTCATCGAGTACGCGCCCTCGAAGCGCGGCTACCCGGGCGACAAGCTCTTCGTGCCCACCGACCAGCTCGACCTCCTCAGCCGGTACGTCGGCGGCGAGGAGCCCGCGCTCAGCAAGATGGGCGGCAGCGACTGGGCGGCGGCCAAGGGCAAGGCGCGCCGGGCCGTCCGCGAAATCGCGGTCGAGCTCGTGAAGCTCTACTCCGCGCGCATGGCGTCGCGCGGGCACTCGTTCCCGCCGGACACCCCCTGGCAGCGCGAGCTCGAGGAGGCGTTCCCGTTCATGGAGACGCCCGACCAGCTCACCGTCATCGACGAGGTCAAGCGCGACATGGAGAGCCCCATCCCCATGGACCGCCTGGTCTCGGGCGACGTCGGCTTCGGCAAGACCGAGATCGCCGTGCGCGCCGCGTTCAAGGCGGTGCAGGACGGCAAGCAGGTCGTCATGCTCGTGCCCACCACGCTGCTCGTGAAGCAGCACTTCGAGACGTTCTCCGAGCGCTTCGCGGGGTTCCCGGTCCACCTGCGCCAGCTCAGCCGCTTCCAGACCGACAAGGAGTCCCGCGAGACCATCAAGGGCCTCGAGGACGGCTCGGTCGACGTCGTCATCGGCACGCATCGCCTGCTCACGGGCAGCATCGCGTTCAAGGACGTCGGCCTCGTCATCATCGACGAGGAGCAGCGGTTCGGCGTCGAGCACAAGGACGCGCTGAAGAAGCTGAAGGCCAACGTCGACATCCTCGCCATGTCGGCCACGCCCATCCCGCGCACGCTCGAGATGGCGGTCACGGGCATCCGCGAGATGTCGACGCTGGCGACCCCGCCGGAGGACCGGCACCCGATCCTCACGTTCGTCGGCCCGAACAGCGAGAAGCAGATCGCGGCGGCGATCCGCCGGGAGCTCCTCCGCGAGGGCCAGGTGTTCTTCGTGCACAACCGCGTCTCGAGCATCAACCGGGTCGCGTCCGAGCTGGCGGAGCTCGTGCCCGAGGCGCGCGTCGCCGTGGCGCACGGCAAGATGAGCGAGGCCATGCTGGAGCAGGTCATCGTGGACTTCTGGGAGCGGAAGTTCGACGTGCTCGTCTCGACCACCATCATCGAGACCGGCCTCGACATCGCCAACGCGAACACGCTCATCATCGACCGGGCCGACAAGTACGGCCTCAGCCAGCTGCACCAGCTGCGCGGGCGCGTCGGCCGCGGGCGGGAGCGCGCGTACGCGTACTTCCTCTACGACGCCGACAAGCCGCTGTCCGAGACGGCGCACGACCGGCTGTCCACCATCGCGGCCAACAACGAGCTCGGCTCCGGCATGCAGGTGGCGCTGAAGGACCTCGAGATCCGCGGCGCGGGCAACCTCCTGGGCGGCGAGCAGTCCGGCCACATCCAGGGCGTCGGCTTCGACCTCTACCTCCGCATGATCGGCGAGGCCGTCTCGACCTTCCGGGGCGACGTGGCCGAGGGCCAGACCGAGCTGCGGCTCGAGCTGCCGGTCGACGCGCACATCCCGGAGGAGTACGTCGACAGCGAGCGGCTGCGCCTGGAGGCCTACCAGAAGCTCTCGACGGCGGCGTCGCCCGCGGCGTCGGACGACCAGATCGACCGGGTCATCGAGGAGCTGTCGGACCGGTACGGCGAGCCGCCCGTGGAGGTCGACAACCTCGTGCGGGTGTCGCGCCTGCGTCGCGTCGCGCAGCGGGCGGGGCTCAGTGAGGTCGTGGCCATGGGCCCGAACCTCCGCATCGCGCCGGCCGACCTCGCCGACAGCAAGCAGGTGCGCCTGCAGCGCATGTACCCGGGGAGCCGCCTGTTCGCGCAGACCAACGCCGTGACCGTGCCGCTGCCGAAGCGCGACGGCGAGCCGCTGCCGGACTCCGAGCTCGTGGACTGGGTGCGCCAGCTCCTCGACGCGGTGTTCACGGTGGAGCCCGCGCCCGCGGCTAAGGAGTCCGCGCCGAGGGCCTGACCCGGCGGCGGGCGCCGGCGCCTAGGCGCGGGCCGGTCCGCCGTCGACGTGCGCCGGGAAGTCGTCGCGCGTCGCGTCGTCCGCGTCCGCGTCGCCCCCGGCGCGGCGGGCACGGCGGCTGCGGATCGACAGGGTGACGGCGGCCGCGACGATGGAGACGCCCGAGCCGAGGAGCACCGCGAGGGTGCCCTCGTCGCGCACCTCGTCGAGGCCCGCGAACGCCAGCTCGCTCATGAGCAGCGACACCGTGAAGCCGATGCCGCCGAGCAGCGACACGGTCACGAGGTCGGGCAGGGCGAGGCCGCCCGCGGATCCGCGTCGCCGGGCGACGGCCGCGCCGAGCAGCCCGCCCGCGGTGATGCCGACGAGCTTCCCGAGCGGGAGCGCGAGAGCGATGCCCCAGAAGGCGGGCGCGAGCTCCGCGAGCCCGACCGCGGGGATCGCGACGAGCGCCGCGGAGAACGCGAAGAGCGGCAGGACGATGCCGTTCGAGGCGGGCTCGAGCGCGTGCGCGGCGCGGAGGCCCGAGAGGCGGGGGAGCGCGAAGCCGAGGGCGACACCGGCGATGGTGGCGTGGATCCCGGAGGAGAGCGTCGCCCACCACGTGACGAGCGCGATGAGGACGAGCAGGGCCACCACGGCTGTCCGGGCCGCGCCGGTGCGCCCGACGCCGAGCCGGCCGACGACGGCGAAGAGGGCCACGCCCGCCACCGCGACGACGAGCGGCACGACCGCGAGGTCCTCCGTGAAGAAGACGGCGATGATCCCGATGGCGATCAGGTCGTCGAGCACCGCGAGCGCGAGGAGGAACACGCGGACGGCCGCGGGCAGCCCCCGGCCGAACACGGCGAGCACGCCGAGCGCGAAGGCGATGTCGGTCGCCGTCGGCACCGGCCAGCCCCGCTCGAAGCCGCTGCCGGCGGTGATCGCGAGGTAGACGCCCGCGGGCACGACGACCCCGCCGACGGCGGCGATGGCCGGGACGAGCGCGGCGGAGACGCTGTTCAGCCCGCCGGCGAGGAACTCGTGCTTGAGCTCGACGGCGACGATGAAGAAGAAGACGACGAGCAGGCCGTCGCTCACCCAGTGGCGCAGCGACAGGTCGACGCCGATCGCGGGGAGGGCGAGGTGCCCGTCGGCCCATGCGATGAGGCCGGGCCCGGCGGGCGTGTTCGCCACGACGAGGCCCACCACGGCGGCGAGGAGGAGGAGTCCGGCGGCGATGCGCTCGGAGCGGATGAGGGCGGTCATGTGCGCCTTCCGGGGTCGGGGGAGGGGGAGACGGTCGCCCGCCGCCGACCAGACTTCCCGGCACACCGGACACCAGCCTACCGGCGGTCCGATGCGAGGATGACGGCATGAGCGAGCCCGCGTCCCCCTCCGCGCCCTCCGGACCCGCCGCCGCGGCCGTCGGCGACCTCGCCGCCGCGATGGCCGTCCTCCGGGCGCCCGACGGCTGCGTCTGGAACCGCGGCATGACGCATCGCTCGCTCGCGCCGTACCTGCTCGAGGAGAGCCACGAGCTGGTCGAGGCCATCGAGTCCGACGACGTGAGCGGCATGCGCGAGGAGCTCGCCGACGTCCTGCTGCAGGTCGTCTTCCATGCCGACATCGCGCGCACGGAGGGCGAGGGCTTCGACCTCGGCGACGTCGCGCGGACGGCCACGGAGAAGATGGTGCGCCGCCATCCCCACGTCTTCGGCGACGAGCGCGCGGACACCGTGGAGGAGGTGCTGCGCGTGTGGGGCGCGGCGAAGGACCGCGAGAAGTCGGCCCGCACGAGCGTCCTCGACGGGATCCCGGCGTCCCTCCCGTCCCTCGCCCTCGCCGACAAGCTGCTCGGCCGCGCCGAGCGGATCGGGCTCCTGGAGGCGGACGCGCCCGCGGCCATCCCGGTGGACGACGAGGACGACCTCGGCCGCCTGCTGCTCGCGGTGGTGGTCTCGGCTCGGAGCCGGGGGCTCGACGCGGAGCGCGCGCTGCGGACGACGCTGCGGTCGCTCGGCGCGGAGATCCGGGCCGCCGAGCCCGCGCGCGGGGACGGCGGGGCGGCCGGGCACGGTGCCGAGACGGGGCTGGGGAGCGACGACGAGCCGACGGGGACCGCCGGCGCGGGCCGGAGCGCCTGAGGCGAGGTCCGGCCCGCGGGGGCGTCGCCCGGGATTTACCCGATCCCGGGCCGCCACGTCCGACGCCTCCACCCGAAGGAGACGGCGGACAGACTGGGCGCTCACACCGTACGGGTCTTCGCCACCCGTCCATCACGGTTGTTATGGTCGGGGCGTGGCAGCTCCGGATCCGCGTCGCCGCCAGGAGCTCCTGGCGCACATCCTCGACCACCTGCGCACGCACCCGCTGGCCTCCGTGACCTTCCGCGGGCTGGCGGACGCGCTCGGGGAGAGCACGTTCGTGCTCGTCTACCACTTCGGCTCCAAGGAGCGGCTCCTCGAGGCCGCGATGGACGCGATCGACCAGCGCCAGTCCGAGATGGTGGCCGGCGATCCGCGCGAGATCCCCTCCTGGGAGCTGCGCGAGTGGACGACCCGGGCCTGGAGCTGGCGCCTCACGGACGTCAACCGCGACTTCCAGCGCCTCGAGTTCGAGGCGGCGCTCCTCCGCACCCGCGACGGCGTCGTACGGCCGCACGCCATCGCGAGCGTCACCGCGTGGCGCCGCTTCGGGCTCGACTGGATGCTGGCGCACGGCGTGCCGGAGGACGTGGCCGTGGACACGGCCGACCTCCTGCAGGCGGGCTCCTACGGCCTCCAGTTCGACTTCGTCATCTCGGGCGACCGCGACCGGGCCCTGCGCGGCTTCGAGGCGCTCATCGACGCGTTCACGCCGCGCATCGAGCCGTGGATCGACGCCGCCGCGGCCGCCGCGGCGGCGGAGGCCGGTCGGGCGCCCGAGGGCCCGCCCGCCGCCTGACAGAATCGGGGGATGCCCCAGCAGATCACGCCGCCCCGCGGCATGCGCGACTTCCTGCCCGCCGAGAAGGCCCGACGCGAGCAGGCGCTCGCCGTCATCCGCCGCACGTACCGGGCCCACGGCTTCGACGAGATCGAGACGCCCGTGGTCGAGGAGTCGGGCCGGCTGCACGCGGGCCTCGGCGGCGACAACGAGAAGCTCGCCTACTCGGTGCTGAAGCGCGGGCTCTCGGGGGACGACCTGCACGCGGCGGCGGACTCCGGCGACGTGCTCGCGCTCTCCGACCTCGGGCTCCGGTTCGACCTCACGGTGCCGCTCGCCCGGTTCTACGCCTCGCACCGCGCCGAGCTCCCGGGCGTCTTCCGCGCCATCCAGGCCGCCCCGGTCTGGCGCGCGGAGCGCCCGCAGAAGGGCCGGTACCGCCAGTTCATGCAGTGCGACATCGACATCATCGGCGAGCCCGGCCAGCTGGCTGAGGTCGAGCTGATCTCCGCGACCGCGGCGACCCTGGACGCCCTCGGCCTCTCGGGCTGCACGATCCGCGTGAACGACCGCCGCATCCTCGCCGGCATCCTCGACTCCTGCGGCTTCGCGCCCGAGCGCCACGCGCAGGCCCTCATCAGCATCGACAAGCTCGACAAGATCGGCGCCGCGGGCGTCGTCGCCGAGCTCGCCGAGGGCGGGGCGGACGCGGCGGACGTGCTCGGCGGCATCCTCGCGCGCATCGAGCCCGCGCTCGCCGACGGCGGCGTGCCGCTCACGGCCGACGCGATCACGGCGATCCTCCCCGCGGGCGTCGACCCCGACGCGGTCGCCGACCTCGAGACCCTCGCCGACGCGCTCGTCGGCCTCCCCGACGGCGTCACCCTCCGCTTCGACCCGACCCTGGTGCGCGGCATGGGCTACTACACGGGCACCATCTTCGAGATCGCGCACCCCGCGTCCGGCAGCTCCGTGGGCGGCGGCGGACGCTACGACGGGATGATCGGGCGCTTCCTCGGCCAGGACGTGCCGGCCGCGGGCTTCTCCATCGGGTTCGAGCGGGTCGTCGACCTGGCCGTCCTGCCCGCCGCGGAGGACGCCGACGCGATCGCCCTCGTCCACGACCGCCGCACCCCCGTCGCCGTGCTCGCGCGCCTCAAGGCGGAGCTGGTCGCGACGGGACGCCGCGTGCGGCTCGAGCCGCGCCCGAAGAACGTGGCGCCGCTCCTGGAGTCGCTGCGGCTGCAGGGGTTCCGCACGTTCGCGGCGGTCGACGCCGGCACCGCCGGCGCCGCGTCCCTGCAGGAGCGCCCGCTCGACGGCGGCCCGCGCGGCTGATCCGCCACCTGCGCGACACCTGCGCGCATCCCGGCGCCCGCGGCTCGCGAGGGGCCCGCGGCTAGGATGGACGCGACTTCACACCCCCCCACCGCAACGCAAGGAGACCATTCCGTGGCAGCCATCGAAGCAGTCAACGCACGCGAGATCCTCGACTCCCGGGGCAACCCGACCGTCGAGGTCGAGGTGCTCCTCGAGGACGGCACGTTCACGCGTGCCGCCGTCCCGTCCGGCGCCTCCACCGGCGCGTTCGAGGCGTACGAGCTGCGCGACGGCGACGCGGGCCGCTACCTGGGCAAGGGCGTCCAGAAGGCCGTCGCCGCCGTCGTCGACGAGATCGGCCCGGCCATCCAGGACCTCGACGCCGCGGACCAGCGCATCATCGACGCCACGATGATCGAGCTCGACGGCACCGAGAACAAGTCCCGCCTGGGCGCGAACGCGCTCCTCGGCGTCTCCCTCGCCGTCGCGAAGGCCGCGGCCGACTCGGCCGAGCTGCCGCTGTACCGCTACCTCGGCGGCCCGAACGCGCACACGCTGCCCGTCCCCATGCTCAACGTCATCAACGGCGGCTCGCACGCGGACACCAACGTCGACATCCAGGAGTTCATGATCCTGCCCGTCGGCGCGTCCACCTTCTCGGAGGGCCTGCGCTGGGGCGTCGAGACGTACCACGCGCTCAAGGCGCTCCTGAAGGCCAAGGGCCTGTCGACCGGCCTCGGCGACGAGGGCGGCTTCGCCCCGAACCTCGACAGCAACCGCGCCGCGCTCGACCTCCTCATGGAGGCCATCGAGTCCGCCGGCTTCACCCCCGGCAAGCAGATCGCCCTCGGGCTCGACGTCGCGTCCAGCGAGTTCCACTCCGACGGCGCGTACACGTTCGAGGGCCAGAAGGTGGATGCGGCGCACATGACGTCGTACTTCGCCGACCTCGTCGCGTCCTACCCCCTCATCACCATCGAGGACCCGCTGGACGAGGACGACTGGACCGGCTACGACCACTTCACCGCGGAGCTCGGCTCGAAGGTGCAGATCGTCGGCGACGACCTGTTCGTCACGAACCCGAAGCGCCTCGCGGACGGCATCACGCGCGGCGTCGCGAACTCGATCCTCGTGAAGGTCAACCAGATCGGCACGCTCACCGAGACGCTCGACGCGGTCAGCCTCGCCCAGCGCAGCGGCTACACGACCGTGCTCTCGCACCGCTCCGGCGAGACCGAGGACACGACCATCGCCGACCTCGCGGTCGCGGTGGACGCGGGCCAGATCAAGACCGGCGCCCCCGCACGCAGCGAGCGCGTCGCGAAGTACAACCAGCTCCTCCGCATCGAGCAGGACCTCGGCGCCGCCGCGGTCTACGCCGGCCGCAGCGCCTTCCCGCGCTTCCAGGCCTGATCCGACCGGCCCGCCCCGCGACGCGGCGGCGGGCCCTCGGCGCACCACCGGACGACGCGGCGGGGCGACGGGCCACGCGGCCCG